>CAZLVX010000268.1:0-1507 GCA_964562965.1 uncultured Lishizhenia sp. | reverse complement strand
TCACTTCTCTTCCTTTGTTGCCTTCTGTGGAAATAGATGGGTTTTATGTTTTTTTAAATGATATTCCGATATCTGTTAAAACTGCATATGTTGAAAACCCATCAGGATCAGCAACACAAAAAGCTACTGTAATACTTAAAACATATGTAAAAATCAAATCAACTGATGCAGTAAAAATAAAACACGTTTATGACAACCTGACAGACAACTCAACAACTCCAATCACTGATTTATCATTATTTACAATTACAATCAATAATAGTACAGAGAACAAATATTTCGATCCCAATAGTTGGAATACTAGTCTTGATGATGGAAATGTTGTAATTGGAACAGAATCAGGATTTTTTACTGACTCTACAGATCTTTTCAAAAAAGAGCTTACATATCCATTTGCAGAAGTAATTTTAGACACAAAACCTCCTGAAGGATTAGTCATCATTAATGAATCTACGACTACTGGTGGTATCGATGTAAGAACGTTTGCCGCATATGCTCCTTTTGATTCTTCTGATTCTGGATACACTAGTAGAAATTTAGCTCTATCTTCTTCTGCGATAGAGGGGTGGCAATTTATATCGAGTACAGAGCAAGTTATAAATTCTTTTGTAATACAGCTTAAATTTACTCAGTTATCTTCTCCAACTCCAGCCATAGGAAATCAAACTGGAAGAGTAGTTGTATCATTGTATTCGAATACAACTGGAGATGTTCCAAATACTCAGATAGTTGAACTTGGTGTAATTCAATATGACACTTTAACAAATGCATATCAAGAATTTAGTTTGACCCCTTTATCTCCAGTCACACTGTCTTCACAAACAACTTATTGGATTTATGGAGTCAAATTCATTTTCTTTCGCCAAAAATTCTACGAATGGATTATGCTGAATTCAAGAATACGTTTTTGAAATATACTCAAGTTACGAAGCATCTAAGCGGAAAGCGAAGTTATACAAAGGAGTTCATTACAGGTATTGAAAATATTGATTACCTCTATTCGCTGATCGGGGAATATATTTTTGAGTGTGATTTGAATTTGGAAATCAAACAGTATTGGAACAACTACAATTATATCCTGGGCGATGACGAAAAAGGCGAATACGACTACTTGAAAGAAAAGTATTTGGACGATAAAACCTTGGAGGAAAAGAACAACAAGATTTTCCTTGAAATGACTCAAAAAATGCAACATACCTACTGCTGCACTGCGAATAAGTTTGAAGTATTGGAGGAGCATTTTAAAAAGTGGCTAGAAGAAAAGCACATTATCTTTTGCAAGTTCATACGCTCGCAGGAAGAATTGAAAGAAGCTTTCCCAAAAGCACAGGTTTTGAGTTACCAAAAGGAATCAATGAGCCTGAACTTACAGAATCATCCTTATACCATTTTTTGGGACAAAAATTTTGATTGGGGATTGCGAGAGCAAGGCACGTTTAGAAACTACAGAACTGGAAACTTAGAGGATTGCTATTACTGGGATATGACAGGAAACGTAGGGCTTGAA
>CAZLVX010000267.1:0-1516 GCA_964562965.1 uncultured Lishizhenia sp. | reverse complement strand
ACTCGCTCCCGCATGGCTTTCATAACCAATTCGAAAGCATCATCGCTGTCGTGTGAACCCTTTGAATAAGGAGGTTGATGGAAATAAGCAATGGTAAACGATCGGGTATTTTGTTGCAAATCTTGCTCAATCCATTGTTTCATCCGATCAATTCCTTCAAAAGTTTGAGAAAAATCATACACCTCCGAATTGAGAGATAAGAAATGTACATCTCCGTAATCAAACGAGTAGAATAATTCCAATTGCGAAGGAAAGCCTCCAGCTTCTGCCTCTGTAGGAACATGAACCAAGTCAAAGTAAGGACCTTGATGATCTTCCAAAGGAATATTTGAATAGGGAATTCCTAAAAAAGCACTTTCTTCCCAAACAGTGTTGTAATCGTGATTTCCCGGGCTCGGCCAAAAAGGCAACCAACTGAATACGTCCGAAAAACCATTTAATTCAAATAATTTGGTTTGGTATTCATCATCTGTACCATCGTTGTAGACATTATCGCCCAACCAAATCCATACATCTGTATTCGAAGAATCATCGTAATGCATGTAGGAATTTTTCACTGCCACTTGCTCTGTGTTTCCTTTTCCAAAATCGCCTATCGCCCAAACGCGCGTTGGAACTTCAGCTCCAGGAATTGGGTTTGTTTTAAAACGAAAACGAGCCGAAGGTGATGTGAAACCTGTTGCATTATTTCCTACCGAATAATAATAGATAGTTGAAGGCGCTAAATTCGTCAGTTTTACCGTGTGTTCCTTTGTGCTGTTATTCAGCGAAACTGTTTGGGAAAGATTGAGGCTATCTGTACCGAAACGCACTTTTGAATTGGTATTTGAACTTGTTCTCCATTTAATCACAATGGTATTCTCCGTTGGCGATTGTAGGTAAGGACCGCGCGTTAATGTTTGAGAACTTACCAAAAAGCAAGCGAAATAAATTATCGAGAAAGAAACAATTTTAGTGCACATATAAATTAGTTAGAAAACAAAATTCAAGAACAAAAATCAACGTAAGGTAAACTTGTTATTATGATTCAATTAATTTTAGTTTATGGTCATTATGATTGAATAAGTTGCTTTGTATCCTGTTAACATTTCTTTTTTTATTTTTAATGGAAAGGTAAAATGTATTTTATCTCTAGTAATAGAATGAAAGCTAAATTTGGCACATGAAAAGATTAATTTGTATTTCCGTCATGCTCTTTTCGTTAAAGGTATTTTCTCAAACGAGTGTAAGTCCGTTGGATTGTATTGCGCCTTTCTATCACGGTGTAGCTTCAGGTGATCCATTAACAGATCGCGTGATTATTTGGACAAGAGTCACGCCGCAAGATTTTAACGAAACCTTGACCGTCAACTATAAAGTTGCCACTGATAATTCATTTACAACTATTGTCGCTCAAGGAAATGCACAAACCGATGCAACTAAGGATTTTACAATAAAAGTGGATGTTACAGGTCTTTCACCCAATACTTTTTATTTTTATGAGTTTGAATTTAATGGTTCATTTAGTGCGGTTGGT
>CAZLVX010000266.1:0-1521 GCA_964562965.1 uncultured Lishizhenia sp. | reverse complement strand
CTTCAAAGGGGGAGGTGTTTTTTCTTCCTCCCTGAGAGGGAGGACCGAGGAGGAAAGAGAGAAATTCAATACAAAAACCCAAACAACCAAAGCGGTATTTTTTCCTGAAAGCCAATTTCGATGTCGTCTGCGGCGATAAAAGCATTTTGTAATTCTTTAATCTGATCTTTGGATTTGTGTTTTCCTCCGATTTCAAATGTTAGTTCACGGTTGATTTTGAAGTCGCCAACATCTGTGTATTCAACCAAATGTTTGTGAGCGAGTTGATTTGCAAAAAACGTTTCTCTCACATGACCGATTTGTACATTTTGCGGCGCGATGGTATAAAGTAAATTGGTATTATCCAGGTATAACTTATCAGGTTTTTGCAAGCGCGTGATTCCTTTCGCATCTTTGAAAAGTTGCATGGTTAACCCACTTTCTTCCAAATAGTGGAAATAGGAAATCAATGTATTCCGATTGATTCCAATGCGTTCGGCTAACTTTGTTACATTCGGTTTAAAAGGAACAGATGAGGAAATAACAAACAACAATTGCTTTAATTTTATGATATACGAAGGATCTACTTGACGCAAAGTAGGTAATTCAATTTCCAAAATAAAATTCACAATTTCTTCCAAACGTTGATCGTAGGTGTTCGGATTCTCACGAAAAAAAGGATAATAACCTGTTTTAAGGTATTGAGAAAAATATTTAATAGGTTGAATTTTCTGAACAATTTCCGAAGCGATATCTGTGTGGTTCTCGATGATTTCGTTTAGCATCAGTGAACTGAATATAAAACCATGTTCTAAATTGAGGTATTCTCTAAATGAAAGTCCTTGCATAGAATACATAACTGCTCTTCTGCTCAAATCAGCCCGCGCATTTAAAATCTCCAATAAAGATGACCCTGTAAATACAATTTGTACTTCCGGAAAGTCGTCGTAAATATTCTTCAATTCTTGTGCCCAATTGGGATATTTGTGAATTTCATCGATGAATAATTTCTTCCCTCCACGTTTCACGAAATCGTCTACAAAATCAACTAGGTTTTGTGAGCTGAACCATATGTTGTCGAGTGAAATGTACAATGCGGATTCGTCATTCGCGTGATTTACTTTCAAGTATTGTAGTAAAATGGTTGTTTTACCAATTCCCCTTGGTCCACGAAGTCCAATTAATCGATCTGTCCAGTCTATTTCAGAGAAAATATTTCTTGTAAAGTTTACTTGAATTGAAGCTAATTTTTTTCGATATCGTTCAACTAAAATTTCCATTTGTCAATATATTAGTCAAAAATACGTATAAATGATTATTTAACAAATCATATTTTACTTTTTATAGATAATATGTTAATTATTATTTGTATTTTTTGCTTATCGTATTAAGCATTTTATAAATAACTTCCGAATTATACTGATATTTGGATCCATGTCCTGTAATTTCATTTTTTTAGAATTGAAATGTGCCTGAGTAAATCCTTTTTCAATACAAAAACCCAAACAACCAAAGTGGTATTTTTTCTTAGAGACTAAAATC
>CAZLVX010000265.1:0-1529 GCA_964562965.1 uncultured Lishizhenia sp. | reverse complement strand
GAACACTACCTGGTCACAAGAGAAAAACTCCAAAACAACACCATACACAAAGTGATAAAAATTGTTAAAAAGATCTTTAACATGGCCGTCTCGTTGGATTGGATACCCTCACACCCTTTAAATGGCTTCAAAACAACCTATCGAAATCCAGTTAGACAAGTCCTAACACAAGAAGAACTCCAAATTTTAATCAACAAAGAATTTACCATACCCAGACTCGAAGAAGTGCGAGACGTATTCATATTCTGTTGTTTTACCGGATTTGCATACAGCGATATCTACAACTTTCAACAAGGAGAACAAGAAAAAGGCATTGATGGAAATGTTTGGTTATGCACCGAGCGACAAAAAACAGGAGTCCAAGAACGCGTACCCTTACTTCCGATGGCGTTGGAAATTCTTGAAAAATATAAAGACCATGAATATTGTGTTAGATATAATAAGTTACTACCCGTCAATTCAAATCAACGCTATAATGCCTATCTGCAAGAAATCGCAACCCTTTGTAACATAAATAAGAAACTCACAACCCACATTGCTAGACATACATTTGCTACCACCGTAACATTAGCCAATGGAGTCCCAATCGAAACAGTAAGTGCCATGCTCGGACACACCAGTATCAAAACGACACAGATCTACGCCAAAGTTCTAGAGAAAAAAGTAAGTGAGGACATGGGTATTTTGAAGAATAAATTATTTGGAGCAAAGACAGAAGAACCTGTAAAAAAAGCACTTTAAATTAAGGGTAAATACTGAATTTATTAGGTGTAAACCCCTCATTTCATAGGAATTTAAGAACCTATTTCGTTCATTTCGTATGTAATCACATTCATTTGAGAGGATTATGTTTACGGTGGAAAAAGAGCTTATCTCTTTTTGTTTTGAGATAAACAACAACGATACTTCTTTTTATTCAAAAGCTTTGCACGAGCATTATGGTAAAGCCAAAATAATTGATTTCCTTGAAATAAAATCAAGTAAAAAGGAAATTAATTGCCGTCATACTGGAAGAATTTCCATTGCAAACCCCGCTTATGATTATTTCCAATCCCAAACAGCTGATGCAAGTACGAATTGGCAAAGTGAAGAAGTTTCTAAAGCAGCAGTTGCATATTTGGGCATAGACTTGAAACAAGTTGAACGAGTAAAAATAATTCAAAACAACGGCTATAAACTTTGCCTTGTTGTTAGAAATTTAGACTGGAAGAGCCTATCAACGAACCAATTGAAATTCGCTTATTTATATTTGAGCTTAATCAAAGAAACTGACCTTCGAATCAATAACCTCAATTCACAACTCAGAATTTTTAACACTTCGGAGCAAGTAATGTATTGGGTTTCAGAAATGCAAATAGCATTGTTAAACGAAGCCATTGACTTGTTAAAAAAACAAGGGAGCGAAATTCCTCAAAACGTCAGGTTCATAAAACAAGAATACAATCAACTCGATTTTGAGGCGCTGACCCTTTACTTTTTGAACGACCTAATTATAAACCTTAAAAGAAAATATGGACATCACTTTACGG
>CAZLVX010000264.1:0-1539 GCA_964562965.1 uncultured Lishizhenia sp. | reverse complement strand
GTTTTTCTAATTTTAGGCTAATATAGGGAAGGAGAGTGAGAAGCGGAAAGAGAAAGAGAGCGGAAATCTGCTTGTTAATGCCTGAATAAGCTTGACCGTTTTTTATCTCTTATTTCTGTTATTCATTTTTAGAAATAAATTCCAATTGCATTAGCCATTTGGCTTTCCATTCATTTTTTGTTGAGCTAATTTACTCAATTTTCTATCTCTTTTGGAGTTCTGTAATTTAAACTTTTATGAGGTCTTTGATTATTGTAGAGAGACACTGCTCGGTCAAGTTCTTTTGTTAAGTCTTGATAGCTGTTTATGCACCTATGTTTTAGATAGTTATTTTTAATAATCCCATTAATGCGTTCAGCTTTTCCATTTTCATACGCATATTCACACATGCTGTTTTTAAAGTGATAATCTGTAGTGAGCTTGATAAATTCTTTATCGTAATACTGCCCCCCTCCGTCTGAATGAAAAACGATTCCTTTAGGTAAACTATGGTTTTTATAAGTTAATAATTTTCGCATTGCAGCAAGTGTAGTCTCTTCAGTAGTGAGTCGATTTCCGGCATGGTAACCTAGAATAAATCTGCTGTATGCGTCCATGATAAAAGTTAAATAGTAAAACCTTCCATTCACCTCAAAATAGGTGATGTCACTGACATACGCTTGGTCGATTTTCACCAGGCTTAGTTCTTTATAGAGGTTATCAAATCGGATTACGCCATTGCTGAAGGTCGTTCGAATTCTATTTACCCTTCTTGGCTGTATTAAGCCCCACTGGGCGCATAGAGCTTCGAATTTATCTCTTCCAATACCAGTTGGATTGAGCTTATGGTACATCGCCCTGCAGCTTAGGGTAGGATGATCTTTTCTTATTTCTAGCAACACGCGATAAAGATTTTCAATAAGTTCTTCCTGCTTTAATTGGTTATTCAAAAACTGGTGAAAGTTTTGTTTCGTTATTCCAATTGCTGAATAAAATTGATTTAAACTAACACTCATTTTGTCTCTGTTGAGCCAGAAGAAGATGATGGTTTGGAGTCGAATTTTTTTTTAATATCAATTTGATATTCCTGTTCTGCAATCTCAATCATCTTATTTTGAAATTCAATGATGACTTGCTTTTGACCGACCAATCGTTCAAGCTCTGCAATTTTTGCCTGAAGCGCAATGAGTTTTTTGGTGTCGCTTTCCATTTCTACGATCAAACGTAAGCCTTTTTTTTGCTTGTTTGAATATTTATCAATCCATTTATAGACATTATTTGGACGGACTTGATAGACTTTGCTGACTTCTGAAACGCTGGTTTGTTTGAGCTCGATTTCACGCACTTTTTGCCGTTTGAAATCCTCGCTGAAAATCCTTTTTTTTCTTTCAGCCAGGCTGAGTGAAAATGTTTGTTTTGTTGCCATTTATTATGTTTTTAAAGTTTTTCACGCCTTAAAAACGGTCAACTTATTTCAGGCACCGACAAGAGGAAAGGAGAAAGGAGAAAGGGGAAATAGGAAAGTGAGAAATGGAAAATGGTATTTGACATTGAGCACCG
>CAZLVX010000263.1:0-1584 GCA_964562965.1 uncultured Lishizhenia sp. | reverse complement strand
GTCTGGTGCTACGAAAAAAATTTTGGCAAAAGCCGGGATTTATTCGCTGCACGCGTCCCTAATCCGGGATTCTACACCTCGTCTTCCTCACTATATTCTGCGATTTTTATGCGTAAAAACATTGGATAGGCCTAAAACACAAATGATTTTGCCATAAATAGAGTATGGAAATATCATTGGATAAATTGCTGAATGGTGGATTTCCACAGGAACAACCTACAAAATCAAATATCACAAACACGTCTTCTAACACTAAATCTACAATTGAAACTGCAAAGACACTTGAAACATTTCACAATCAAAATATTTCCAAAATTCGCGATGAAAGAATACAAGTGCAAGAACTTCGAAAACAATTACAGGAAAAAATCGCAGAGTATAATTTATTCGAACAACAGTTTGCGGGCCCCCTACAATTAAATTCCTCACATGATATATTTTCTCTTACAAATCATCAAAATCTTGAAAAAGAAATACAAGAACTAGAGGCTCGCATTAAAGTAATTGAGTCTGGTGAAGCCGAAGCGGATTATTTTTTACGTGTAGGAGATATCTTATTTTCCTATACTGATGCACAAGATCGGATTGCTGCAGGTCAAACTGGATCAGAACTTCCTGGAAAAAAGGTAAAAATGCCATCCAATAGTGTGTATTCTTATTTTGCTGCAGCGGCTACTTCAAATGAAATAGAGGAATTGTCGGAAGTACCCACATCTGTTTCAGATCCTATTCAAAAACAGGATATACAATCACAAATAAAAAAGGCATCGGATATTATTAATGATATTGGATTTCATCGCGATAAGGCATTGGAATCCTACTTATCAGCGCTAGATCCAAACAATATTCAAAATGATGCTGCTGTAATGTCCACACTTGAAGAAAATTACGGCGACTGTCCCATTTGTGAATCAGAAATGTTTTTTAATGAGACTTTTTTGGATTGCCCTGAATGCGGGCATCGTGAATACATTCTTGTGGATTCTGAAAAACCCTCCTATAAGGACCCTCCTCGAGAAATGTCCTATTATGCATATAAGAAGATAAATCATTTGAATGAATGGTTGGCACAATTTCAAGCAAAGGAGACTACTGAAATTCCAGCATCCATTCTTGATCAGATCAGAGCCGAACTCCGTAAAGAACGAATTACCGACATGAGCAAGGTGAAGGCTTCCAAATTAAAGGAGGTCTTGAAAAAACTCAAATTGTCTCGGTGTTACGATCATGTTGCTCACATTCTGAATCGATTAAACGGTATTTCTGCCCCTGTTTTGTCACGTGAAGTGGAGGAAAAACTACGTTTTATGTTCAAGGAGATCCAATTCTCATTTGTCAAACATTGTCCCAAAAAACGTTCGAATTTCTTGTCCTATTCCTTTGTTCTTTATAAATTCTGCGAATTGTTGGAACTCGATGAATATTTACCTTGTTTCCCCCTTCTGAAAAGCCGTGAAAAACTGTACATGCAGGATAAAATCTGGCAACTGATCTGTCAAGACATGGGATGGGAATTTTATAGGACTGTGTGAGAAAAAATGAAGAATCGAAAAGAGTTGAAATATAATTGTGTTTTCTTTCTTG
>CAZLVX010000262.1:0-1586 GCA_964562965.1 uncultured Lishizhenia sp. | reverse complement strand
TGAATGCGTTCCAAAAATAAAATAGCGCGCTGATAGGCTTCAAATCGACTCGGTAAAAAAAACTCTTGACGTTGCTTTTTTAATTCTATTTGTAAAAATTTAATTTCTCTTGACTCTGCTTTTTTCAAAAATGAATGTATAATCCACACTATGCTCAATAAGGCAATTATTAAAACAACAACTATTAGCTCTTCCATCTGATTAAATGTTTTTTACAAATATATAGTTATGTTAAAAGATATGGTTACTTTTCGTCTGACATAACATAAAGCTTTTTAATTTTACTCAAAATAATAAATGTCACAAGCCCTAATTATAACTGTTCTTATTGCCTATTTCGGAATTTTGATATTGATTTCATATCTCACTTCGCGCAATGCTAGTTCTGATACTTTTTTTACGGGAGACCGACAAAGCCCCTGGTATTTAGTAGCATTTGGAATGATTGGTGCATCGCTTTCAGGAGTCACCTTCATTTCAGTACCAGGGAAAGTTGTAAACGACGGAATGGCCTATTTCCAAGTAGTAATGGGGTATGTTTTAGGTTACATTGTTATTGCGCAACTCTTAATGCCAATTTATTACCGATTAAACGTTACATCAATATATGAATTTCTTGAAAAAAGATTGGGATTGGTTAGTTACAAGACTGGAGCAGCCTTCTTTATTTTATCACGAACTTTGGGTTCTGCAATTCGACTATACCTCGCAACTGTTGTATTACAACTTTTCCTTTTCGATGATTTAGGAGTTCCATACTGGTTAACAGCTTGTATCACTATTTTATTAATTTGGGTATACACCTTTAAAGGAGGAATCAAAACAATTGTTTACACGGATACGTTTCAGACCTTTTTTCTTATTAGTGCGGTGGTTATTTGTACAGTAATTGTTGCAAATGCACTGAATGTTGATTTACTGGGACTTTGGAATAGCATTAGTGAAACAAAAACAACTCAAGGAAATTCCATGACCAGGATTTTTGTTTTTGATGATCCGAATGCTAAAAATTATTTTTGGAAACACTTTTTTGGCGGAATGTTTTTGACAATTGCTATGACAGGGCTGGATCAAGACCTCATGCAGAAAAATTTAACCTGTAAAAATATCAACGACGCTAAGAAAAACATGTATTCTTTTACCGGAGTTCTTTTGGTTACGAATTTGTTGTTTTTAATTTTGGGAGGTGCCCTTTACGTCTATGCCTTTTCTGAAGGAATTGCACTGCCTGCTAAGACAGACCACACCTTCCCTACTCTTGCATTAGATCATTTTGGAACCATCGCTGGAATCTTTTTTCTATTGGGTATAACCGCTTCTTCCTATGCATCTGCGGATAGCGCATTGGCGGCCTTGACCACAGGATTTTGCATTGACTTTTTAAATTTTAAAAAGAGAGAAGAGGCTGAAAAGAAGAAACTTATGCTTCTTGTTCACATTGGATTTTCCGTATTGTTTTTGCTAATTATATTAGCAACTAATTGGTATATCTCTCAAAACCCAAAAACAGATATTATTGATATTATTCTGACATTAGCATCTTACACATATGGCCCCCTAATCGGATTATTTGCTTTTGGAATTTT
>CAZLVX010000261.1:0-1592 GCA_964562965.1 uncultured Lishizhenia sp. | reverse complement strand
TCTGTTTGATTAGTTGATCCTCCACATGAAAACAATGTCAATGCGAAAACAGGGACAATAATTTTATTCATTGCTAGAATTTTTATTAAAAATAAATAAATTCTCCAAAAATGCTTCTTATTTCAACACTTGATTTTTCATCGGACTCAACGCGACCAACGACCTTTGCTGCGACATTATATTTTTCCGAAATAGCAATTATTTCTGATGCAATTTCCTCTGGAACATAAAGTTCCATGCGATGCCCCATATTAAATACTTTATACATTTCCTGCCATGGAGTAGCAGATTCTTCTTGAATCATTTTAAAGAGTGGCGGACATTCAAATAGATTATCTTTTACAATTCGTAAGTTTTTGATAAAATGTAATACCTTGGTTTGCGCACCTCCTGAACAATGAACCATTCCGTGAATATTGCCTCTGTGCTTGTCCAGTATTTCCTTAATAATAGGAGCATAAGTTCGCGTTGGTGACAATACTAATTTACCTGCATCTAATGGCGAATGCTCTACTTCAGAAGTCAAAAGTTTAGTGCCAGCATAGACCAATTCTTCGGGTACATTCGGGTCAAAACTCTCCGGAAATTCATGAGCAAGGGATTTATTAAATACATCATGACGAGCTGAGGTAAGACCATTACTTCCCATGCCACCATTGTATGAAGTTTCGTAAGTTGCTTGACCATAGGAAGATAATCCCACAATAACATCGCCTGGTTGAATGTTATTATTTGAAATCACCTCTTTTCTTTTCATTCGACATACAACCGTGCTATCCACGATAATAGTGCGAACCAAGTCTCCAACATCCGCAGTTTCACCACCTGTTGAATGAATATCTATCCCGTAACCGCGCAAATCGTCTAATAATTCTTCAGTTCCGTTTATAATAGCGCTCAAAACTTCTCCAGGAATAAGTTGTTTATTTCTCCCAATGGTTGATGATAATAAAATAGGACCAGTAGCCCCAACACATAACAAATCATCGAGGTTCATAATAAGTGCATCTTGCGCAATTCCTTTCCAAACACTTAAATCGCCTGTTTTTTTCCAATACATATAGGCAAGAGAGGATTTCGTTCCTGCCCCATCCGCGTGCATTACCACACAATAATTTGGATCATTAGTCAGATAATCCGGCACAATTTTACAAAACGCTTGAGGGAAAAGTCCTTTATTTAACTTTTTTATTGCTGCGTGAACATCTTCTTTTCCAGCAGATACTCCTCGTGCTTGATATCGTTGATCAGACATAAATTAAAGTTCTTGAACAAATTTAGCCATTTGAGCCATCTTGTTCAGTTTTGGAAGAAAGATCTTTTAATATTTTGTGAACATCTTGCTCCGTATCGTGTAATTTTGATTTGCAAATTTGAATCAATTCACTTGCTCTTTTTACATAGGTAGATAGTTCATCTAAATTGACAGCTCCTTCTTCCATCTGATTTACGATTTCTTTTAGTTCCTCAAAAGCTTCTGTGTAAGTAATCTCGTTTTTCATGTTGAATAAAATTAACTAATATGCTTGTATTAGAAATAAATTTACTAGCATTGTAGTCAAATTAAACTCAGAATCTATGAAAAAAATCGC
>CAZLVX010000260.1:0-1609 GCA_964562965.1 uncultured Lishizhenia sp. | reverse complement strand
CATAAAAGTGAGAGAAATTGACGAATTTTTTCAAAAATATATTCTTGTTCTTCTTTTTTCAAACAATAAGGTGGGTTCATGAAAATGACATTCCCCAAAGGACGCAACAGCAGACCGTTTTTCAAAAAGAATAGATAGGCTTCCTCTTTAAGTGTAGAAAAGTAACCGTGTTGATCATTTTTAATCTCAAGTGCTAAAATTGTCCCTAAATTTCTAACTGAAACGGGTAACTCTTTTCCTTTTATTTCCTGTGCAAACTCCTCATTCATTCGGGAAATACGTGCTATGTTTTCCCAAGTAGATTCTCGCTCAAAAAGTGTTAAACTCGCACAAGCCGCAGCACATGCTAAGGGATTACCTGTAAAAGAGTGTCCATGTAACATGGCTTTGTGTTTTTGATCGTTCCAAAAACCTGCATAAATTTTTTGTGACGTAACAGTTAAACCAAGTGGTAAAACACCTCCTGTTAGTCCTTTTGATAAACAAACAATATCAGGAACTTGCTTCAAATGATCAAGTGCAAACATCTTACCAGTTCGTCCCCAAGCCGTCATAACTTCATCAAAAATTACCAAAGTTTCATAACAACGAGCCATTTCCACCAATTTATCGAGAAAGAAACTGCTGTATGTGCGCATTCCCGAAGATCCTTGTATCAACGGTTCTACAATTAATGTGGCATATTCTCCGGTACTTAGAAACTCATCTGCCATTTCAAGCACGGACATTTCATTTTTCTCATTTGGAAAATCAATGAAATCAACACTAAAAAAGAAATCTTCAAATGGTACATTAAAGTAATCGCGCTCTCCGGCAGACATGGCACCAAAGGTATCACCGTGATATGCACCTCTCATGGCTAGAATTTTTTTCTTTTTAATTCCTTGATTGTGCCAAAATTGAATGGCCATTTTTAAAGCTACCTCAACCGCTGTTGATCCATTGTCTGAGAAGAACACTTTTTCTAAATCTGAAGGTAGCAGCGTTGCAACACGTTGTGCTAACTCTATCGCCTTGTGATGCGTGGCACCGGCAAAAATAACATGGTCAACTTTTGAAAATTGTTCGTGTATAGCTTGCTGAATTTCTGAATTGCCATGTCCATGTACATTAACCCACCATGAAGAGTTGCAATCCAAAAGCGCATTTCCGCCTTCCAAGTATAACGTTGCATCCTTGGCCGACTCCACAACGAATGGACGAGGTTCCGTTTTTTCTTGCGTGAAAGGATGCCAAACGTATTTCCTATCTAATTCGTTCCAGTTCATGAGTTAAGTTAAGGTAAATTTCTTCACCATAGGTTTCGCAATAGGCTTCAATAGTTTCGTCTGTGAATGGTTCGAGAAAGGGTATTTTTGCAAGAACAGGAAGATTCGTATGCCTAATAATGACCTCCTCCGTTCCTGGCAGCGCTTCACCAACGAATATAATTCCAAGGATTGGAATTTGTTGACTTTTCAAAGCTTTAACAGAAAGTAAAGTGTGATTAATACTTCCTAAATAATGACGAGAAACGAGCACTACTGGAATCTTTAATTGTTCGATTAAGGTCAAAATGGTATCTCCATCTGAATTCATCGGAACTAATAAGCCTCCTGCACCTTCAACA
>CAZLVX010000259.1:0-1616 GCA_964562965.1 uncultured Lishizhenia sp. | reverse complement strand
GGTCAGCGCTAAATGAACAGGACTTGTGTTAGGAAAATTGCAATAAGTAGCAAACCAGTTATTGCTCCAAGCATAACCGGTAATCCTTCATGCGGTTGACGAGCCAACAACCCGCCAAAACCGAAGAAGTAGAAAAGACAGGGGTGGCTTTGTCACCCCTGTTTGTTTTTATAAGTGAAAGAGGACATCCATTTTATGACAACCGACCATGACGGCAGAAAAGTAGGGCATCCGCCAACATCGGTTTTGCGTCAGGAGGGGTGAAGTGCTTCTATTGACAATTTTGAGTATAATTGAAGTGGGGTTCTTCGAATCGAGTTTAGTGCTAAAAAGCCCGCCCGAACGCAAAGCGCCAAAACGTTAGCACCAATGGTATTCGAGTCGAGCGGAAGTTGAATCAATGCGAACTTTCTTGCAGCTACCACTCTTTCAAATGTCGAAACTTGTAAAAATTGCGAGTTTCGATGATTTGTTTATATCTTTGTCTTGTGGAGAAATACACGAATCGAAAGGAATATGTAGACAAACTCTTTTCTTATAAGGATAAAGACTTGATAAAAGTTGTAAGCGGCTTACGGAGATCTGGCAAGTCCACACTTTTGGAAATCTACCGTGAACAGCTGCTTAAACTCGGTGTCGGAAGAACACAAATTCAATTTTACAATTTTGAATTGCCTGAGAATTTTGTGAATAAAAGTTGGGATGAAATTTACTTCGATATCAAAAAGAAATTGAAAATAGATAAGCCCAATTATGTTTTTTTGGACGAAGTACAAAATATTCCATTCTTTGAGAAATTGGTTGATGGACTTTTTGCTACTAACAATGTGGACCTTTACATTACAGGCTCAAACGCCTTTTTATTATCAGGTGAGTTAGCTACTTTGTTAAGTGGTCGGTACATAGAAATCTCTATTTTACCATTTTCTTTTAAAGAATATTTATCTGCAAGACATATAGAAACTGGTAATAATTACTTGAATTATGAATCTCTTTTTTTCGATTATATCAATGAAACCTCCTTACCAAAAGGTGTTGATTTGCGCGGTGAAGGATACAATAGAATTTACGAATATTTGGAAGCCATTTTCACCACTATCGTTGAAAAAGATATCACCCAACGGTACCAAATAAAAGACAAACGAGCCTTTGAAAACATTATAAAATTTGTAGCATCCAATATTGGAAATGCTGTTTCTCCAAATAATATATCGTCTTCTTTAAGACAAGATGGTCAAAGTGTGCATCACTCAACGGTTGAAAAATATTTGGATTATTTAACAAAAAGTTTCGTATTCTACAAGGTAAACCGATTTGACCTGAAAGGTAGAAAGCAATTAGCGACACAGGAAAAGTATTACTTGGTAGACATGGGATTACAGAACATTTTCGTAGGTAAAGAGCGAACCACCGATAGAGGGCATATTTTAGAAAATATTGTTTACCTGGAACTGCTTAGGAGAGGCAACAAAATTTGGACAGGCACCAGTCGAAACAGTGAAGTTGATTTTGTATGTAAAACTAAAACTGGAGAAATCGAATACTATCAAGTGGCTTGGCAATTGACGAATGAACAAACTATAGAGCGTGAATTTGGTGCATTGGAGAAAATTGAT
>CAZLVX010000258.1:0-1638 GCA_964562965.1 uncultured Lishizhenia sp. | reverse complement strand
CTGGTCTTTCACCGAATACATTTTATTTTTATGAGTTTGAATATAACGGTTCTTATAGTGCCGTAGGTCGAACGAAGACCTTGCCTGTTGGAGAAATAGAAAATGTGCGTTTTGCGGTTGTGTCGTGCGCCAATTTAGAGGCAGGATATTTTAATGTATATTCCGCTATCAACGAACGTAACGATGTAGATGCCGTTTTAATGCTCGGTGATTACATTTATGAATATGCTTCTGGTGGGTATTCTCCCAATTCCAATATCGATCGCGTATGGGAACCAGAAGAAGAAATTATCGATTTAGCGGAATACAGGTTGCGTTATTCGAGTTATCACATGGACAACGCTTTGCGAAAGTTGCATCAGAATTTCCCTTGGATTTGCATTTGGGATGATCACGAAACGGCAAATAATTCTTATATGAACGGTGCCGAAAACCACACCATCGATGAAGGAGATTGGTTTACAAGAAAAGAGAATGGAAAACGCGCCTTTTTTGAGTGGTTACCCATTCGACCAAAGGCACCTGAAAACACTCAAATTTTCCGTTCTTTCAAATGGGGAAATTTAGCGAACCTAATTATGTTAGATACGCGCTTGGAAGGTCGCGACGAACAAGTTCCTGCCGGTGACCCTTCTATAAACGATACGAACCGAACCATTTTGGGTGACGAGCAATTCAATTGGCTAAAAGATGAGTTAAGTTTGGGAGCTCAGCAATGGAAGATATTAGGAAATCAGGTAATGATGGGAGAAATCACCGCGCTAGGAAATCCGATTAATACCGACGGATGGGATGGTTATCCAGCTGAAAGACAACGTATTTACAATCATTTAACGCAAAACAATATCGATAATTTTGTAGTCGCAACAGGCGATATTCATACCAGTTGGGCAATTAATTTAGAAAATGGAAACACGCCAGTTGGTGTTGAGTTTGTGACACCGAGCGTTACCTCTCCTGGAGTTCCACTGAATGTAGGCGGGCTTTTAACCTTCGAAAACCCTCACTTGAAATACGTGGAGCTCACCAAAAAAGGTTTTGTTATTTTGGATGTTTCAACAGCCAAGGTACAAGGGGATTGGTATTACGTAACAACGATAGATCAGCAAAATTCAGCAAATACTTGTCAAAAATCCTATTATTCTAATACCGGCAATAATACCTTGGTTTCAACGAATACACCAAGTGTAGGACATGGTCCTTTTTCCATTCCACTAGCTGATCCATGCAGCAGATTTGCCTCATTGGAAGAAAATGAGTTTAATTCTGTTATTGGCGTTTACCCAAATCCAAGTAGTCAATTACTGTATATTCAGACAAATGGTAAATTAAATCCAGAAAAGAATTGGAAACTAGTATCTACCTCTGGTTCCGAAATGTGGATTAAACCTGTATCAATGATGGCAGATCAAAATAATATTGTTGTTCATGTATTTGATGTTTCTATGTTTGCAGATGGTCAATACGAATTAATCGATCTTTCAAGTAAAGGTAAATCGCGCATTACTTTCATAAAGAAATAAAATTTGAACTCACTTTACTTATTCTTCGAGCTGTTGGAGGCGTGCTAATTTTGTTTTTTAAAATAAATATCTTGTATAATTTTAGTTTTATTTATTAAATTTATGTGATAATTTT
>CAZLVX010000257.1:0-1644 GCA_964562965.1 uncultured Lishizhenia sp. | reverse complement strand
TGGTGGATGCATCAGGTAAAGTAATCGAGCAACGCACCATCGACGTGAAAGAAGGCATCAACTTGTTTGTGATCAACCAAGAGTTGAATCCCGGAATCTATTTCTTGAATGTCACGATTGGTACGAAATCAACACCTGTGTTGAGACAAGCAATCAGATAGTTTCTAATCTACTCAATATAAGAACGGCTGGGGAAATCTGGCCGTTTTTTTTGATAATTAATATGCTTTAATTAGTGTAATATTTACACTTATATGAAAATCAATTACTTAGCTTATATTTTTTTATGTAAAAAGTATTTTAAATAAAGAAAATACGTTACTTTCGTGGCAAATACTAAACTAAATAAAATGAAAAGAAAACTAGTACAGGTTTCTTTTGTCGCTTTTAGTTTTGCTGGTCTAATAAGTTGTACCAAGGAAAACGTAAAGCCTACAGAAGAACCTCAAGCTGGGATTGCCATCCCAGGAAATTTTGTTGTTCAAGGCTGTTCAATGTCTCAAGGTTATTGGTTTGCAAGCCCTGTAGCTGTTTGGCCTTCAGCAGGTGTAACAGTAGCAGGCCACAATTACACTGAAGCTGAAGCTAAAGCAATCTGGAACACATCAAATCAAAATGGTTTACCCGATAGTAAAAAGGCATTCACACAAGTAGTAGCAATTAAATTATCTTCTGCAACTATCGGAGGAAATGCTTCTGTTTGGTCATTTGTAACAACTGCTGAAGCTTACTTAGGTACATTAAATAAACTTACTCCAAGTTATTTACCTACAGGTAATGCAGCTGCATCAAATGCTGCCGGAAACATAGGTAACTGGATAAATACTTATCATTGTAACTAGTAAATTCAGATTTTTATTTCGAAAAGCGGCCTTAGCCGCTTTTTTTTGGATATTCGCAGCACCATCAGTTCGTGAGATTAATGAAAAAATTAAACGAATCCTATTCCGGGGCTTTAGACAGAAAGAGCTTAATCGATTTAGAAATTCCAACTCATTGGAATAAAGAAATTGTGGTTTTCATTCACGGGTTTATGGGCTTCAAAGATTGGGGTGCCTGGCATTTGGTTCAAGCATATTTTGTAGATAGAGCTTATGGTTTTTGTAAGTTTAATTTATCACACAACGGCGCCACTTTAGCGTCTGCACAAGATTTCCCGGACAAAGAAGCATTTGCAAGAAATTGTTACTCGTATGAAGTAGAAGACGTAAATCGGGCTTGCCAATGGATTGAAAATAAATGTTCTCCAGCTATTATTCATTTAATAGGACATTCCAGAGGCGGAGGCATAGCTATTTTAGCAGCAAGGTTTTTACCAAAGGTAAAATCCGTCGTTACCTGGGCAGCAATTTCATCCATTGAAAGTCGCTTTCCCAATAATCAGGAACTAGAAAAGTGGAGAATGGAAGGTGTCCGATATGTCCAAAACAGCAGAACCAAAGAATCTTTACCTCAATATTTCTCTTTATTCACAGATTTTGAGAAAAATAAAGAAGTCCTCTCTATCAAAAATGCACTTACAAATTTGCAAATTCCCTTGTGTTTTATTCATGGCACTCATGACGATGCGGTATCCATAGAGGAAGGTAGGCAGTTGGCAAGTTGGGCGCAAGTGAAACTTTATGAAATTCTAGGAGCAAATCA
>CAZLVX010000256.1:0-1649 GCA_964562965.1 uncultured Lishizhenia sp. | reverse complement strand
AGTATGATGCTGGCCAAATTAAAAAACACGAGGCAACCTTGACATCTCGAGAGGAAATGTTCACTCGCTATTTGGAAATTGTTGGATTTAATGCTGAACCTGTATTATTGACATACCAAAACAATGATGATATAGCGGAATTTTTGCGCAAAAAAACGAATGACAGACCTGAATATGAATTTTCAACTACTGATAAAGTCAAACACGAATTATGGTGTTTAGCTACAACAGAATCAGATGATTTGATACAAAAGTTTTCTTTGATAGACGCTACTTATATAGCAGATGGACACCATAGAAGCGCCTCTTCCGCGCGCTTGCATCACCTGAGAGAAAACGACAGTATGAACAGTTCAACGTCGTATTTTCTCAGCTTTTTAGTACAAGAAAATCAGATCGAAATAATTGAATTTAATCGATTGGTCAAAACATTAAATCACCTCTCTGAAGAAGAGTTTTTATTGAAGTTAAGCATGGTAGGGGAGTTGATTCCAATGAATGAAATTAGAAATCCGAGCAAAGAACATGAAATTGTCGTTGTTTTGAAAAACAAGGCGTTTTCGTTTTTTCCTTTACCTCAATTCATCGATCTACATCATCCCGTAAATTCCCTTGATCCAGAAATACTAACGCAGTTAATTCTCTCTCCAATTCTAGGAATCCATGATTTAAAGACGAGCGAAGAACTTGTTTTTAGTCCTGGAATTGAGTCAATTGATTCAGTGGTGGAGAAAATTAGCAGTGAGAAATATGCAGTTGGTTTTCTATTGTACCCATTGAATATTCAACAAGTGAAAAGGGTAGCTGATAATGGTATGAATATGCCACCAAAATCAACTTGGGTAGAACCTAAGTTAAGAAGTGGGTTAACGATTTATCCAATAGACTAATGATTTCAGAAAATCTAGTTGAAGTTCTTAAAGAAATCCCAAACAATGTTACGTTAGTTGCTGTAAGTAAAACCAAGCCCATTGAGGCCATTGAAGAAGCTTATTTGGCTGGTCAGCGACATTTTGGTGAAAATAAAGTTCAGGAATTAGTCGCAAAATATGAAAAATTACCAAAGGACATTAATTGGCATTTAATTGGTCATTTACAGACAAATAAAGTCAAATATGTGGCACCATTTGTTCACCTCATACATGCCGTGGATAGTGAAAAACTATTGATAGAAATTGATAAACAAGCCCATAAAAACAATAGAATTATTGACGTGCTTCTTCAATTTCATATTGCACAAGAAGATACAAAGTTTGGTTTGTCGATGGGCGAATGCAAGCTTTTATTAAAAAATAGCAGATCATTTCTAAATACCAGAATAGTAGGAGTCATGGGTATGGCTTCATTCGTAGATGATGAATATCAAATCAGAAATGAATTTAAAACTCTTCGCAACATATTTAACGAATTAAAATCTGAATATTTCGGCGACGTACCCTATTTTTCTACAATTTCAATGGGAATGAGTGGCGACTATTCTCTTGCGATTGAAGAAGGCAGTACGATGGTGAGAGTTGGCAGTGCCATTTTTGGAACCCGGTGAGTATTATCTCACCAGGTTAACATGTCCAACAAGATGCTCCATTTTTTCTTTGTTTACTTTTTTGAAACTGATTTCCCAGCTGTAAGTTCCTTGAATGCAAGGACTG
>CAZLVX010000255.1:0-1655 GCA_964562965.1 uncultured Lishizhenia sp. | reverse complement strand
AACACAATGCAGGTTTTACCATGATCATATCAGCTCCTTCCTCAATATCCAATTGCGCCTCCAATAATGCTTCCATCCTGTTTGATGGATTCATTTGATACGTTTTTTTATCACCATGTTTTGGCGCCGAATTGAGTGCATCGCGAAATGGACCATAAAAAGCACTGGCGTATTTTGCAGTATAAGACATGATACTTGTTTCCTCAAAGCCATTCAAATCCAATGCTTCGCGTATTACTCCTACTCTACCATCCATCATGTCTGAAGGTCCGATAATATCCGCGCCAGCCTGCGCTTGAGCGACCGCCATTTTAGCAAGAATAGGTAATGTAGCATCGTTTAGGATTTCACCGTTTTCCACCAAACCATCATGACCGTCTGACGAATAGGGATCCATAGCAACATCCGTCATCACCATTAGCTCTGGAAATTTTTCCTTTATGGCTCGTATGGCTTTTAAATAAAAATTATCGTCTGCATAACTGTAGGTGGCCGTTTTGTCTTTCAAGCTTTCATCCACTGCAGGAAATATGTCTATGGTTTTTATTCCCAACGACAAACAACTCTCCAATTCATGAAGTAAAGTATCAATTGACCATCGGTAATTACCTGGTAAAGAATTAATTTCTTCTTTAATACCTTTTCCATCTTTAAGGAAAATGGGGTAAATAAGATGTTCAACACCAAGATGTGTTTCTGCTACCATGTTTCGGATAGCGGCAGATTTTCGATTTCGTCTAGGTCTTATGTTCATCTGATTACATTAGCATTCCACCACACACATGAATCGTCTGACCAGTAATGTATGCCGACATGTCAGATGCTAGGAAAATCGTTGCGTTTGCTACATCTGTTGGTAACCCACCTCTTTTCAATGGAATGCTATCTCTCCACCCTTGTACCACTTTTTCATCCAATGCGCCTGTCATCTCAGTTTCTATAAATCCTGGTGCAATTGCGTTGCAACGAATATTACGCGAACCCAACTCCTGTGCTATGGATTTTGTAAAACCAATAAGTCCTGCTTTTGATGCAGCATAATTTGATTGACCGGCATTTCCTTGAACACCGACAACAGATGACATATTGATGATTGAACCATAACGTGCCTTCAACATAGGTTTAATTACTGCCTTTGTCAAGTTGAATGCTGATTTTAAATTGGTACTGATAACTTCGTCCCATTGTTCCTCACTCATGCGCATGAGTAAAGTATCGCGGGTAATTCCAGCGTTGTTAACCAACACATCAATTGTTCCAAACGTATTTACTACATCGTCGATTAGTGATTGGGCTTCATCAAATTTTGAAGCGTCAGATTTAAACCCTTTAGCTGTTCCGCCATTTGCCGTTAATTCTGCTTCCAGGGCTCGAGCTTTTTCTTCTGATGATAAATACGTAAAGGCCACAATGGCTCCTTGTTTTACGCATTCTTCTGCAATTGACTTTCCGATACCTCGAGATGCACCGGTAATGAGAACAACTTTATTTTCTAGTAACATATTCTTTCGTTTGGTCAAAATTAGAAATTTACTTTATTCTATCGGAATGACAAACAAAAAAATCGAGTTTCAAAAAATAAAGATTGATTTATACTACTTTTGACTTATGAATAATGCTCCATTAGCCGAACGAATGCGACCTAAAATCCTGGA
>CAZLVX010000254.1:0-1677 GCA_964562965.1 uncultured Lishizhenia sp. | reverse complement strand
GGCCGAAGAATAATAAAATTCCCACGTTAAGGTTTCGTATTTTTGTGCAATGGAAAAAAAGGGACGTGTACTTCCTTTATTAAAAAGGCTATTAAAATTAATCGGCCCTTACAAAAAGTATTTTTTACTCTCAGGATTTGCTGTAATTAGCCTGTCTTTTCTTGCCCCATTGCGCCCTTATCTAATTTCTGAAATGGTGGAAAAATACATTATTAAGAGTCAAGACAGCAGTCAATTACTATGGTGGTCAATTCTCATAGTTTCTCTTCTACTGTTAGAAGGGGGGCTTCAAGTGCTCTCAACTTTTTTTTCAAACCTTCTAGCACAAAGCCTTATTCGAGATTTAAGAAAAAAAGTGTTTGCACATATATTATCCTTCCGAACACGATTTTTCGATAAAAATCCCGTTGGTGCTTTGGTTACTCGTGTTGTTTCAGATTTAGAAGCAATAACCGAGGTGTTTTCTGCGGGTTTAATGGAAATTACTGGTGACATTATATCACTAGTTTTCATTCTAAGCCTTATGTTTTACACGGATTGGGAGTTGGCACTAATGACCTTAATTCCAATTCCATTTTTGATTTTCGCAACGCGTATTTTTGCTAAATCAATGCGTGAATCTTTTCAAAAGGAAAGAACCGCAGTGACGGCGTTGAATACGTTTGTACAAGAGCATCTTTCAGGAATGTCAATTGTTCAGTTGTTTAACAGAGAAAAACACGAATTTCAATCATTTAAGAAGATAAACGAAGAACATAAAAAAGCACACATTCAAGCAATATGGGCGAATTCAATATTTTTCCCCGTTGTGGAATTTTTAAGTTCTCTTTCAATTGCCTTTTTACTCGTTTGGGGGGCCCTGAAAGTTGAAGGAAAAACGCAAGCTGAAATTCATTTAATGTACGGTGAAATCATTGCCTTTACATTATGGATAAATCAGTTATATAGGCCTATTCGACAGTTGGCGGATAAATACAATGTTCTACAAAGAGGGGTTGTAAGAGCAGAAAGAATTTTTGAAATCCTTGACGATCATTCGGAAATTCAAATTAGCGGAAAGCTTACCGGAGTTGATTTTAATCAACCAATAACATTCGATAATATTGGGTTTTCTTATAAAGAAGGCCAACCTGTAATTGATGGTTTTTCATTGAAGATAAATCCTGGTGAAACCATCGCTTTTGTAGGGGCTACGGGTTCTGGTAAAACCACACTTGTCAACTTATTGTCGCGAATGTATGAATATGACGAAGGAAAAATCTACATTGGAAATAGCCCATTAGATGAAATTTCATTAGATGAAATCAGAAAAGAAATTGCCGTGGTCTTGCAGGATGTTTTCTTGTTTTCAGGAACAATCATGGAGAACATTACCCTAGGAAATCAAACAATTTCAGACGAGCAAGTCTTCGCTGCCGCTAAAGAAGTTGGCTTACACGATTTTATTTTATCCTTGCCTGGTGGATATCAACACGTCTTAAACGAACGGGGAACATCTCTTTCTGTCGGTCAGCGTCAGTTGTTATCTTTTGTTAGAGCATATGTGTATAATCCTACTATTCTTGTTTTGGATGAAGCAACCTCAAGCATTGATAATGAATCTGAATCATTAATCCAAGAGGCAACGATTAAACTAACAAAAGGAAGAACGTCAATCGTTGTTGCCCATAGATTATC
>CAZLVX010000253.1:0-1713 GCA_964562965.1 uncultured Lishizhenia sp. | reverse complement strand
CCAATGAAATAAAAAGCAAAAGTGATGAAAGATACCACTTCCAATATCCAAATCTTTTCTCTGTGCTTTTATGCGCTAATCTTCGATCCAAGTCTTCCAAAAAAGATTCAGATGGAATTTCAGAAGAAAACTCTCCGAACTTTTTCTTAAAAAGTGAATCCAAATCGTTATCGGTCCTCATATTCATTTTCTTTTTTTAATAATTCTTTTAATTTTCTCCTAGCCATTTTCACATGCCATTTTGAAGTTTGCTCAGAAATACCAAGCATCTCCCCTATCTCTTTATGAGCAAAGCCTTCTAGTACATGTAAATTAAAAACCGCTCTACTTGGAACTGACAACGTATAAAGCATTGATTGTAAATGTTCTTTTGTGATCTGTTCGTTAATTTCAGACTCATAGGATTCTTCCGTTGTGAAATTTTCAACACACAAAAACGCGTCCTTATATTTCTTATTTCGTCGGTAGTCATCAATGATTTCATTTGTGACAATTCGCCTAATCCACGATTCAAAATGTCGGCCATCGAAAGACTGTAAGTGTTTTAGAATTTTCATAAAGGCATTGTTCACAATGGTAACTTGATCTTCATGATTCCGATGAAACCTACGCACAATTCCAATCAAAACAGGAAAACACTTCGTGTACAAAGCAAATTGTGCTTTTCGATCCTCTTTGAGCAACGCTTCCACTAATGAATGATCTAATTCCATCATGAACTCCTAAATATAACGTAAAAAAAAATGAAGTGGGGGTGCAAATGGAATTTTTAAACCTTTCTAGTTGCATTCTTGTTATTTTTGCAGACAATTTTCAAATTATGAGAAAGTGGGAAACAATTAAGAACTATCAAGATATTAAATTTGAATTCTTCGAGGGGATAGCTAAAATAACCATCAACAGACCGCATGTATACAATGCATTTCGTCCGGAAACAAATTTTGAAATGCTTGATGCAATGGTTATTTGTCGTGAGCGACAGGATATCAATGTGGTAGTTTTCACAGGCGAAGGAGACAAAGCCTTTTGCTCTGGTGGAGACCAAAATGTAAAAGGAATTGGTGGTTATATTTCTGAAAATGGCGTTCCGCGTTTAAACGTTCTCGATTTACACAAAGCCATTCGTTCGCTACCTAAACCTGTAATCGCGATGGTCAACGGTTATGCAATTGGGGGCGGACATGTTCTTCACGTAGTTTGTGATTTAACGATTGCTTCAGAAAATGCGCGTTTCGGACAAACAGGACCTAAAGTGGGAAGTTTTGACGGTGGATTCGGAAGTTCATTCCTAGCAAGACATGTTGGACAGAAAAAAGCACGTGAAATTTGGTTCTTGTGCAACCAATATACAGCTGATGAAGCAGAAAAAATGGGAATGGTTAACAAAGTTGTGCCATTAGCTCAATTAGAAGACACAGTAGTCGAATGGAGTAAAATCATTATGAAAAGAAGTCCACTCGCAGTACGCATGATAAAACGTGCAATGAACGCAGAACTAGATGGTCAGCATGGATTGATGGAGCTTGCAGGTGATGCTACCCTACTTTATTACCTTACAGAAGAAGCGCAAGAAGGAAAACATGCGTTTCTGGAAAAACGAGATCCCAATTTTCAAAAATACCCGAAATTCCCTTAAATTATGAATATTAAAGAATTAGAACCAACCGCACTTTGGTCTCATTTTGCTGATTTAAATGCGGTGCCAAGACCATC
>CAZLVX010000252.1:0-1735 GCA_964562965.1 uncultured Lishizhenia sp. | reverse complement strand
GAATAACGGCCTTGCTGACATAAAGTAATCCTTTTACATTGGTATCAATCATTCGGTTCCAATCATCAGATTCACCTGCATCAATTGGACCTCTTCCAACAGCTAAACCTGCGTTGTTAATTAAAATATTAATTTTTGAAGAGACATGATTGGGAAGTTCTAATACTGCTTTTTTTACCTCATCTTCATTTCGAACATCAAAACAAGAGATCACACATTCCATAGATGGGTGTTTTAAGATTAACTCCTGCTTTAGCGCTTCTAAGCGATCCTGTCTTCTACCAGTTATAATGATGTTTAGTCCATTTTCTGCAAACTTTCTCGCAATTGCCTCGCCGAATCCGGAGGTAGCCCCTGTTATAAACGCGAATGTATCCATGTGATATATCTATTTTTTTTAACGATGTTAGGTAATTTTTTCTCATTGAAATACAGGAGGATTGCCATAAATAAGAACGGAAGACCCGGAATTTTATAGCGAACGATTGCCCCAATTATCGGCGTGCTTACCCCAATTATTATAAATAATCCACAAATAAATAGAAGAACAGCCAGGTTAAACTCAAATTGTATCGGATTACTTTTTTGACCAACTAAAACTGCCATAATTGCAAGAATAATTAAAAGCAAATTTTCTAAAAAAGGCAATACGACTAAAATAGAATTAATATCTGAAGGAAAAGGTCTCAATAATGTATTCACAAAACCAATTGGTGCGGCTTCGAGAATAGAAAAATATGATTCTTGTAAATAGGGAAGATCTATTTTGCTCTTGGCGTTAAAAGCTTCTGCTAGATTGATAAAATCATGTTGCTTTTGAACTAGAATATGCAAAGGATTGACATGTTGAAATAAATGAGGTAATAAGAGAAGAATTCCAATGAAAATAGCACCCGTAAAAAATAAACTGAATCTACAATCGGGGATGAATTTCTTTAGTGACCACCAGAGTAAAACAGGTAAAAATGCCAGTAATACGTATACTTTAAGTATAAACAAGAAAAATAAACTAACTATAAATAAGAATAGATTTTTTCTTGTAAACTCCTGGTTCCAAAGTAGGAAGGAACGATAAATGCAAATCCCGAAAAATCCCACAAGTAATGTTTCCTTTAATACACCAGAACTCCAAAAAACAAAAGATGGAATCAGAAAAGCTGCAGCATAAGATTTCCACTTAGAATTACTAATATAGAGAAACAATTTGGCCAATTCGAGAGCTCCAATAAATGCAAATAGGTTAAGAATAACAGAATGAAAATGATAACTACCAAAACTGAATATCCGCAACAAGGCATTTATTCTTATCACTAACCTGTTATCATTGATTAATCCGTTTTCGTACGAACGGTACCAATTATTCATTTTGGAAAAATAATTAACGTCGAAATAGTCACCTTCTATTCCTATTCCAGTCATCATTTGAAAGAAATCCAATGGACGATTACCAAGCGACTCATACAAAATGGCACTGTCGTCGAAATAACGAAAAGTATCAGCTTCAGCTCTAATTGTGTAATGAAAACTATACAATAAAAATAACAGAAACCCAACCAAAACCTTAAGAGCAAAGGCAAATTGAAGCGAATGAATGGAAAATCCCGAACGTCGAAAGTAGGGTAGCTTCCCTATAAACCACAAACTGAAAATAGCAAACAAAAATCCAATAAGTAAATCAAAGATGGAATTCATTTCTTTGCAAAGGTAGACTTTTATTAACTTTTAGACGAAAGAC
>CAZLVX010000251.1:0-1735 GCA_964562965.1 uncultured Lishizhenia sp. | reverse complement strand
GAATAACGGCCTTGCTGACATAAAGTAATCCTTTTACATTGGTATCAATCATTCGATTCCAATCATCAGTATCACCTGAATCAATTGGACCTCTTCCAACAGCTAAACCTGCGTTATTAATTAAAATATTAATTTTTGAAGAGACATGATTAGGAAGATCTAATACTGCATTTTTAACTTCTTCGTCGTTTCGAACATCAAAACAAGAAATCACACAATTTATAGATGGGTGCTTTGTATTTAATTCATTCTTTAGTTTTTCCAATCGATCTAATCTTCTACCGGTAATGACGATATTTATACCGTTTTCAGCAAACTTTCTTGCAATTGCCTCGCCGAATCCGGAGGTTGCCCCTGTTATAAACGCGAATGTATCCATGTGATGTATCTATTTTTTTTAACGATGTCAGGTAATTTTTTCTCATTGATATAAAGGAGAATTCCCATAAATAAAAACGGAAGACCGGGAATTTTATAGCGAACGATTGCTCCAATTATCGGCGTGCTTACCCCAATTATTATAAATAATCCACAAATAAATAGAAGAACAGCGAGGTTAAACTCAAATTGTACCTGATTATTTCTCTGACCAATTAAAACTGCCAAAATTGCAAGAATAATGAATAGCAAATTTTCTAAAAAAGGCAATATGACTAAAATAGAATTAATATCTGATGGAAAGGGCCTCAATAATGTATTCACAAAACCAATGGGTGCGGCTTCGAGAACGGAATAATAGGATTCCTGTAAATAAGGAAGATTTATTTTACTCTTGGCGTTGAATGCTTCTGCCAGATTGATAAAATCATGTTGCTTTTGAACTAGAATATGCAAAGGATTGACATGTTGAAATAAATGAGGTAATAAGAGAAGAATTCCAATGAAAATAGCACCCGTAAAAAATAAACTGAATCTACAATCGGGGATGAATTTCTTTAGTGACCACCAGAGTAAAACAGGTAAAAATGCCAGTAATACGTATACTTTAAGTATAAACAAGAAAAATAAACTAACTATAAATAAGAATAGATTTTTTCTTGTAAACTCCTGGTTCCAAAGTAGGAAGGAACGATAAATGCAAATCCCGAAAAATCCCACAAGTAATGTTTCCTTTAATACACCAGAACTCCAAAAAACAAAAGATGGAATCAGAAAAGCTGCAGCATAAGATTTCCACTTAGAATTACTAATATAGAGAAACAATTTGGCCAATTCGAGAGCTCCAATAAATGCAAATAGGTTAAGAATAACAGAATGAAAATGATAACTACCAAAACTGAAAATCCGCAACAAGGCATTTATTCTTATCACTAACCTGTTGTCATTGATTAATCCGTTTTCATATGAACGGTACCAATTATTCATTTTGGAAAAATAATGAGTGTCGAAATAGTCACTTTCTATACCTATTCCAGTCATCATTTGGAAAAAATCCAACGGACGATTACCAAGCGACTCATACAAAATGGAACTGTCGTCGAAATAACGAAAAGTATCAGCCTCAGCTCTAACTGTGTAATGAAAACTATATAATAAAAACAACAGAAACCCAACCAAAACCTTTAGGGCAAAGGCAAATTGAAGCGATTGAATGGAAAATCCTGAACGTCGAAAGTAGGGTAGCTTCCCTATAAACCACAAACTGAAGATGGCAAACAAAAATCCAATAAGTAAATCAACGATGGAATTCATTTCTTTGCAAAGGTAGACTTTTATTAACTTTTAGACGAAAGAC
>CAZLVX010000250.1:0-1738 GCA_964562965.1 uncultured Lishizhenia sp. | reverse complement strand
TATTTGAAATGGAATGAGATTTTTTATTAAAAACTCCCAAATCAAGAAAAAGCATAAGCAAAATAACCGCAACAAATACAGCTATCAATAAAGGATGGTCAAATCCTGACATTTAAGGAATTATTTATTTCTTTAGCAAGTAGGTTACCGCATTGGCAGCATTAACAAAAGAACCGGTAATACATACTTGACTCATATTGCCTTTTGCTTCACCTTTTTTCTTGCCAGGAATTGAAATTGCCTTACTGTAAGGCTCTGCTGTTTTCATGATTACAGAAGCAACTTCTTCAGCACTAAGCTCAGGAAAATAACCTCTAATAAGTGCAGCAACACCTGCAGTGGCAGGACATGCCATACTCGTACCGGATGCATCTTCATATTTCCCATCAGGTACTGTTGAATAAATATCAACACCCGGAGCAAAAACATCAACAGTAGTTGCACCGTAATTTGAAAAGTCTGCAAGTAACTTCGAAGCAGACTTTGAACTACTCGCACCAATTTCTAACCAATTTTTTGCTTTTGTTCCATTGTTCAATAAGCGGGTTGGGTAAGAATCTTCAACATCCTTATTTTTAGCGTCATTTCCAGCAGCATGAACCAATAAAACATCTTTGGAAGCGGCGTATTGAATAGCCTCATCCACAATCGATTTGTTCGGAGTATAATATTTTCCGAAAGACATATTTATAACCTTTGCTCCATTATCCGCTGCGTAACGGATGGCATTGGCAATGTCTTTATCGCGCTCATCACCATTAGGAACGGCTCTCAATACCATTATTTTTGCGTTGGAAGCTATGCCATCAATTCCAATTCCGTTTCCTCTTTTAGCAGCTATTATGCCGGAGACATGAGTCCCATGCATTGCGTCCGGACCTTCATATCGATTGCAACCATAAAAACGCTCCGTCATGTCATAAGGGTTATCACCTACAATTGCTTTTCTTACGGAATCGGCATCCATTGAATTCATTTTAATCTGACTAGCCATACTTTTTACCGCTCCTGTAATTTGATTGTCTAATTCACTTGCTGGGTAAACCAATAGAATCCCTCCTACCCTTTTCTTAATTCTTTTCTCATTGTCATCTTTCGGAACGTATGCTTTATTTGTTTTTTTGGAGAAAACCCCATTTGAAACAGCTTTGACATTTTCCATGTAATTCGATAAAACACTTAATTGAGCAAATTGCTGTTCAGTTTTGGCTTTCTCTTTTTCAAAATCTTGTTTAATTTTTTGGTATTTAGCAAATCGTTCCTTGTCTGAGGAAGAAATCTCGTTTTCTTTTTTATCACCAAAATAGCGTTTTTCTACTCTGTACATTCTCGCTAATTCCAAGGCTTCGGCATCTATATCACCGCCAGGTCCTCCCAAAAAAGACCAACCGTGTACATCGTCAACATATCCATTTTTATCGTCGTCGATGCCGTTGTTAGGAATTTCAGCCGGATTAGTCCAAATAACATCTTTCAAATCTGGATGATCCGTTTCTACTCCGCTATCAATAACCGCAACTATCACCTCTTTAGCACTTTTTCCCTCTAAAAGCTTGTATGCTTTATCAGCACCAACTCCGTAAATTCTCGAATCTTTTGGATCGTTTAGGTACCAATTTATTGGAGCTTTTGGTTTCGACTGAGAGAAGGCAACTCCGCAATATACGAATTGAGCTAATAGTAAAAACTTGAATTTCATGTGTTTCTTTTATTGAGTCACGAATTTACTCATTTCTTG
>CAZLVX010000249.1:0-1739 GCA_964562965.1 uncultured Lishizhenia sp. | reverse complement strand
CAATAATTTATCCGCTTTTTCCACTTTTTCAGCGTGTTTAATGGTAGCCAAACGCATGTCAAGTTTGGTAAATTCATCAAAGGAAATGGCTTCTTTCATAGGAGGAAATTTACTTGTTTCAGTGGTATTTTGTTGTGTCAATTTAGCGCGCTCTTCTTCAACTAAAGAATCTTCTATTTTGGTAAACAATATTTCAGGTGTGCCGATTTGATGCCCTTTAAAAAGAACTTCTGTTGGTCTCGAATTCCATGTAACATTGGATAGATCAATATTCAACATAGCTGCCAATCGTTCACTTGTTCTAGGAAGGAAAGGACGCCCAATCAAAGCGAGCTGTGTGGTTAGAATATTGGCAAGGTAGAGAATTGTTTTTACGCGTTCCGGATCCGTTTTAATGAGTTTCCATGGCTCTTGCTCCGCTAAGTATTTGTTGCCAAGTCTTGCCAAATTCATCCATTCCGTTTGCGCTTCTCGCAACTTGTAGGCGTAAATGAGCGTTTCAATCTTCGCTGGAATAGCTTCCATCTCCGTAATGAGTTCGTTATCCTCAACGGTAAACTCCCCATGACTTGGAATGATTCCTTCGTAATACTTTTGTGTTAGCACTAAAGTTCTATTCACGAAATTCCCAAGAATATCTGCAAGCTCACTATTAACGCGGGTTTGAAATTCTTTCCATGTAAACTCAGCGTCTTTGCTTTCAGGAGCTATTGCTGTAAGAACATACTTCAACTCATCTATTCGATTCGGGTGCGCTTCTATGAACTCGTGCAACCAAACAGCCCAATTTCGTGAAGTAGAAAATTTATCACCTTCCAAATTCAAAAATTCGTATGCAGGAACGTTATCAGGAAGGATAAAATCTCCGTGATCTTTAAGCAAAATTGGGAAAATGATCGCGTGAAAAACGATGTTGTCTTTACCAATGAAATGAACCAATTTACGATTTCCTGCTTCCTTTTTACACCAATAGTCTTTCCAATTTTTACCATTGTCTAAGGCCCATTGCTTCGTTGCTGAAATATAGCCAATAGGCGCATCCAACCAAACGTATAGTACTTTTCCTTCCGCATTTGCAAGAGGTACCTTTACTCCCCAGTCCAAGTCGCGCGTCATGGCTCTCGGTTTAAGACCTCCGTTAATCCAAGACATACACTGCCCGATTACCTGATTACGCCATTCTTTTGGGTTGTGCTGAGGTTCTCCATCTAAAATACCATTCAGAATCCATTCGCGCAACCATTCTTCGTGTCGATCCATCGGTAAATACCAGTGAGACGTAGATTTTAGAATCGGAGTTTTATTGCTCAGTGTTGAAATCGGGTTAATTAAATCGGTTGGACTTAAGTCGCTTCCGCATTTTTCGCATTGGTCACCGTAAGCGCCTTCACTCGTGCATTTTGGACAGGTCCCCGTTATGTAGCGATCTGCTAAAAATTGCTGAAATTCTTCGTCGTAATACTGCTCGGAAACTTCTTCAATAAATTTCCCATTATCGTGAAGTTTTAAGAAAAATTCTTGCGATGTTTCGTGGTGAATTTGCGCAGAGGTTCGGTGAAAAATGTCAAAAGAAATTCCGAAATCTTGAAATGCCTTTCCTATAATCTCATTGTATTTATCTACAATTTCTTGTGGTGAAATTCCTTCTTTTTTAGCTCGCAAGGTAATTGCCGCTCCATGTTCATCACTTCCACAAATGAAAACAACATCGTGACCCTTCAGTCTAAGAAATCGAACAA
>CAZLVX010000248.1:0-1746 GCA_964562965.1 uncultured Lishizhenia sp. | reverse complement strand
AATTTTTGCTCTTTCCTCTTGTTTCTTTGCAATTATTTCTCTTTTCTCGGCATCTGTTTTACCTTTGAATTCCTTTGGTAAATCCTCTTCCTTCATTTTCAATATGACCGTAGAGTCCGCTTGAATAGCATCTAGTAAATCATAACCTTCGTTTTTATAATTTGCTTTAGATTTTGCAATCGAACGTTCCGCCGCAACACTAGCTCCTTGAGCATTGGAATTATTATCTTCTCTTTCCTGTTGTGCTTTTTTAACATAGCCATCTGAACCATACCACAAATACGTTCCGTTCAATTGCCTGTTGCGGTTATTTATTTCATCGTCGTATGGAGTTTGAATAAAAGCCACCTTTTCATTCGAATTAATATTAAAATAAGCACCATTGCTACAAGTTGCACCATCTTTCCAATTTTCTCTAACTCCTTGATCGTAATCTCCACAATAAATAGTGTTCACTAAAATATCCTTGTTCCTAGCTTCTTGGCAAACCTCTTTGTATGATACTGGACCTTGATTAAACGGTTCATTACCTGCAATGTAAATTAATTTTAAATCGCCTTTTTCGTTTGACCAAGAAAGATTGCGAATAGATTGTCTAATCACCGCACCACAAAATTCTTCTCCACCATTGGTGCGAAGTCCAAAAAGTTTCTCAGATACCAAATCTAAATCTTTAGTAAAGTTCAGTTGCTGCCTAATCCAATATTGTGATGAAATCCCGGAATTACCATAATCGTACATGGCCATTTCTAAAGTAGGGGTCTCGCCGTTGTATTTTAAATTTGATACTTCGTTGACGATTGACCAAATTTTAGATTTCGCTTGATCGATGAGTCCATCCATACTATTAGATGTGTCAAACAAAATAACTAATTGTATCTTTCTCTTAGATAATGTTTGAGCATTAAGATTACAAACAAATAACAGAAGAATCAGGGAGCTAAAATATTTTTTCATAGGTGTTTTTTTTTAGGTTACACCTCTACTCTATTTTAGTTCATTTATCTGTGAAACTTTTTATTGCCAATGCATAACTGTTTAATCCAAATCCAGAAATGACGCCAACACAAACAGGACTAATTAAGGATTCATGTCGAAAAGCTTCTCTCGCTGCTATGTTACTCATATGAACTTCAACTACAGGAATATCAATGCCAGAAATACAATCTCTCAGCGCTACACTTGTGTGCGTGTATCCCGCAGCATTTAAAACGATAGCATTTGCAGTTGTTTGTTGTAAAGCATTAATTAGTTCTCCTTCAACGTTTGACTGAAAGTAATCCAAAGCAATATTTGGGAATGATAATTTTAAATGTGACAAATATTCTTCGAACGAAACATTCCCATAAATTTGTGTTTCCCTTTTACCGAGTAAATTCATATTGGGGCCGTTAACTATTAGAATTTTCATTTATGTCTGTTTGGGAGCGCTATATTAAGGATTTTGTCTCGTATTTAAAAATCGAAAAAGGATTGAGTGAAAATTCAATTCTTGCCTATTCAAATGATGTAGAGAAATTAAAAGAATATTGTAACGGAATTTCAAGGGTTCCTGAAACCGTAAATTACAACGATTTAAAACTTTTTATTGGAGAATTGTATGATTTAGGGTTGAGTGCTCGCAGTCAAGCACGCATTATTTCAGGTATAAAACAATTTTTCGCCTATTTGTTGCTCGAAAATTACATTAGTTCAGATCCTAGTGAATTGCTAGAACAACCAAAAATTGGAAGGAAATTGCCTGAA
>CAZLVX010000247.1:0-1761 GCA_964562965.1 uncultured Lishizhenia sp. | reverse complement strand
TTGGATCTGTTGCCTCCGCAAGATCTTGTCCGGCGCAAAACGCTTTACCTTCTCCTGTAATCACAATGGCGCGAACACCTTCATCCTTTGCACAGCTATCTAAAGCATCTTGAAGTGCAAGTGCCATGGTTTTATTAAATGAATTAAATACAGATGGGCGATTGAGCGTTAAGGTACAAACACCATTTTCTAAAGTTTGTAATATTTCCATGAGACAAAGTTAAATAGAAATTAAGAAGTTAGGTAAGGTAATCCTTTTACCGATAGTTCATAAACATGGCTTCAGCTCTTTCGCGCATTTCTTTTCGCAAACTGTCAGGAGCTAATACGTTAATTTCTCCGGCGAAGCCAAGGAGATTGCGAATAAATTCCTCTGAAATCAGAATATTCCATTCAAAAAAAGTCGATTCATTGTCGACAAACATGCGTTGAGATGGATGAAAAGGTTGAGATTCAATATAGCGTGCCGCAACAGGAGCAGCCTCAATTTTCACCAATGAAGGTTCTCCCTTGTATGCAGTGATGCCCACTGTATGAGCAAAATATTGTGCAGCCGAAAAATCATTTGGAATTTCTGCATTATCCTCTGTCACCATTACATCTTTCATTCGATCTAATCCAAAAGTGATGATATCTTTTTTTGATGAGTCATATGAAATTAGGTACCAACGATTTCGGTATTCTTTCAGTAAAAGCGGCGAAACTTTTCGTGGTTTTTCCTCTTGTTTTACAAAAGACGCGTAAAGAAACCATACCTTTTTCGATCCTTGAATTGCCTCCAATAAGATTGGCAGGTACTCACTTCCTTGAACGGAAGTAGCAGACTCAAATTGGATAAATCTGTGCGCATCTTCTGTTGAGGATTCAACTGAGACGCGGTTTACTATTTTATCAATGGCAGAACCAAATTGCTGAAAAAAGGGTACCTCTCTAAATTGTTGTAGGGTATTTAATGCAAATTTTATTGAATTTAACTCATCTTCAGACAAAGGAATGTCATTAATACTAAAATCTGGGTCCTCGTAAAAATAACCTCCTTTTGACTTACTATAGCGAATCGGAGCATCGTGTTCCATCTTCATGGCAAACATATCCTTTTCGATGGTAGAATCACAAATATGATTCCCATGAGAATCTCCGTATAACGCTTCCTCACAAGCTTCTCTCATTTCTTGTTTGGAAGGAAAAGGCTTATAGCGATTTCGAATCATTCTGTCGATGATCCGATAACGAATAAAAGCATTTTTAATATGCGGCATTAATTAGACATAACTTTTGACTGTTGATACCCGAACAATTCGAAAAATTTAATGGCTTTTGCTACTTCTTCCGGCACATCATCCTCCCAACTACTCGCACCTGCTTTTATTTTCATCAATACGTCATCAGAAAAAATGTGTAGAAGATCGCGATCAAATTCTTTAATCGATGTCATTTTATCGTTGTCTTTCATATACTGAAAAAGACCTTGTAAATTTTTGGGAAGTACTATATTATCCAAATCATACTGTGTGCCATCCTCCACATTAACAGCAGGGTACACGTACAACTTTACATTGTGACCGAAACCTCTACCGAATGCCTCCAATAATCCACCGGGCAAATTATCGTAGTAACGTTCGTCGAAGATGGTGTGTAAATTATATACCCCCAAGATAACACCTATTAAATTTCCTTTGGCAATCGGCGCCAAATACTCGACCATCTTGTAATGCTTCAAGTAATTGGAAATCATCACGGTATACCCCAAAGAACTTAATA
>CAZLVX010000246.1:0-1761 GCA_964562965.1 uncultured Lishizhenia sp. | reverse complement strand
TTGGATCTGTTGCCTCCGCAAGATCTTGTCCGGCGCAAAACGCTTTACCTTCTCCCGTAATTACAATGGCGCGTACACTTTCATCGATTGCACAGCTATCTAATGCTTCTTGTAGTGCAAGTGCCATAGTTTTATTAAACGAATTGAATACTGAAGGGCGATTGAACGTCAAGGTACAAACACCATTCTCTAAATTTTGTAATAATTCCATGCGACAAAGTTAAATAGAAATTGAGAAGTTAGGTAAGGTCATTCTTTCACTGGTAGTTCTTAAACATAGCCTCTGCTCTTTCACGCATTTCCTTTCTCAAACTGTCAGGAGCAAGTATCTTTATTTCCCCAGCAAAACCAAGAAGATTACGAATAAACTCTTCTGAAATCAAAATATTCCATTCAAAAAAAGTCGATTCATTATCGACATACATGCGTTGCGATGGATGAAAAGGTTGAGAATCAATATAGCGTGCAGCAACAGGACTGGCTTTAATTTTCACCAATGAAGGTTCACCCTTGTAAGCAGTGATACCCACTGTATGAGCAAAATATTGTGCCGCCGAAAAATCATTTGGAATTTCTGCGTTATCCTCTGTCACCATTACATCTTTCATTCGATCTAATCCAAAAGTGATGATATCTTTTTTTGATGAGTCATATGAAATTAGGTACCAACGATTTCGGTATTCTTTCAGTAAAAGTGGTGAAACCTTACGTGGTTTTTCTTCTTGTTTCACAAATGAGGCGTACAGAAACCATACCTTTTTCGATCCTTGAATTGCCTCCAATAAAATTGGCAGGAACTCACTACCTTGAACGGATGTAGCCGACTCAAATTGAATAAACCTGTGCGCATCTTCTGTAGAGGACTCAACTGAGACGCGGTTAACTATTTTATCTATTGCAGAACCAAATTGCTGAAAAAAAGGAACTTCTCTAAATTGTTGTAGGGTATTTAATGCAAATTTTATTGAATTTAACTCGTCTTCAGACAAAGGAATGTCGTTGATACTAAAATCTGGGTCCTCGTAAAAATAACCTCCTTTTGACTTACTATAGCGAATCGGAGCATCGTGTTCCATCTTCATGGCAAACATATCCTTTTCAATGGTCGAATCACAAATATGATTTCCGTGGGAATCACCATAGAGCGCTTCCTCGCAAGCTTCTCTCATTTCTTGTTTGGAAGGAAAAGGCTTGTAGCGATTTCGAATCATTCTGTCTATGATACGATAACGAATAAAAGCGTTTTTAATATGCGGCATTAATTTGACAAAACTTTTGACTGTTGATAACCGAACAATTCAAAAAACTTAATAGCTTTCGCTACTTCCTCCGGCACATCATCCTCCCAACTACTCGCACCTGCTTTTATTTTCATCAATACGTCATCAGAAAAAATGTGTAGAAGATCGCGATCAAATTCTTTAATAGAGGTCATTTTATCGTTGTCCTTCATATATTGGACAAGGCCTTGTAAATTTTTAGGAAGTACAATATTGTCTAGGTCATATTGTGTACCATCCTCCACATTCACAGCAGGATATACGTACAACTTTACTTTGTGACCGAAACCTCTACCGAAAGCTTCCAATAATCCACCGGGCAAATTATCGTAATAACGTTCGTCGAAGATGGTGTGTAAATTATATACTCCCAAAATAACACCTATTAAATTTCCTTTGGCAATCGGCGCCAAATACTCGACCATTTTGTAATGCTTCAAGTAATTGGAAATCATCACGGTATACCCCAAAGAACTTAATA
>CAZLVX010000245.1:0-1774 GCA_964562965.1 uncultured Lishizhenia sp. | reverse complement strand
AAAATCTTGTAACCTAGTTTTGTTGCATACTGAATGGCGTAACCATCTTTAGAATTCAGCGCTCGAATAACATCATCGTTAATTAAATATACTTTCCCATCCGTAAAAACCCCATCTACATCAAAAATAAAGGTGGAAATCTTATTCAGTTTTATTTTATAATTCTGCATCTTTTGTAGCTTTTATACTCATTGACAACATATTATAAAGTGATAAGTTTCCGTCTGAGAGATATTTCCTGTGTTTTTCTAAGGTTACCTCATCCTTTCGTTCAGCTGGACCAGTTTGCTGAGAATAAGGATTTTCCATGTCAAATCGATTAAAGGTCTCAGAAATTAGTGCCTCAAAGATTTCAGGATTTATCTCATAATTTTTAGCTAGGTCAATACCTTTTGCCATGATGTGGTGAACAAAATTATTCAGGAAAACGGCAACCACATGAAGTTTTTCTCTCTTTGCTAAATCAAATTGCTGGGTATTCAGTGATAATAAATCTGTCCATTTTTCTAGATTAGCAATAGATGATGTGTCTCCATCAATTATAAAAGGAATATTTTCTAATTGAATATCTGCATTTGCTGAAAACGATTGAAGAGGATAAAGAATTGAGCAATTTTCTCCATATATTCTCCAATCTGCCGTACCTGCTGTTATTGAAATCCATTTCGCTTTTACCTTCGAGATGACATCTTTAAGTGCATCATCAGAAATGGCAACAATGGCCCATTCAACTGCTGAATTGTTTAGATTTTCAGATATTTCAACGTTATATTTTAATTGAATTTCTTTCAACCTCGCAGAATTACGACCAATTACACAAATGTTTAGTCCTTTTCTCGTAGATAAAAAGCGAATTAAGGCTTCCGCTACCCTACCCGTTCCGATAATTACCAAATTGGTCGGTAGCGCTGCCATTATTTACCGTGACACTGCTTGTATTTCTTCCCAGAACCACATGGACATTGATCATTTCGACCTACTTTTGGGTCAGCTATCACTGGTTGTCTTTTCTCTTCTTGAGGGAACGAGTTGTTTATCGCTTCTTGATAACCTTGGCGACCTGAAAATTTTGGTGGCGCAGTGGAAGATGTATTAGCGGAATTAGTACTACTTCTCTCGTAATTATTCTGTTTGTCTTCCTTATTCGTGCTCTGAATTTGTTGCTCAACAGGTAAATCCATCATCATGAGTAATTCTACGGCATCTTGATTTAGGCGATCGAGCATTGAACGGAACAAGTTATACGATTCTAATTTGTAAATTACCAGGGGATCCTTTTGTTCATAGGTTGCATTATTAACAGCAGAACGTAGATCATCCATTTCTCGCAAGTGTTCTTTCCATTCCTCGTCAATTTTAGATAATATCACATTCTTTTCAAAGGACTTTGTAATAGTTTTCCCTTCAGAATTATAAGCTTCCTCGAGGTTCACAATAAGTTGCATTTCTCTACGGCCATCTGAGAGAGGGAATACAATATTCTTGTACTTATCCGACATAGTTTCGTAAACATGCTTGATTTGTGGAAGGCCTTTTTCAGCTATTTTCATACATTTCCGATCGTACTGATCGCGCATTTCACGATATACTTGTTCAGTTAGATCTATTGTATCTGTAGTTTTGAACCCAACTTCATCAACAGGAGAATTAATCCCTAGAATTCGGATTAGGTCTAATTCAAATTCAGCATACTCTGATCCACGGTGTTTCTGAACTAAAGTATCACACATCTCATAGAACATGTTGTCGACATCTACATCCAAACGATCTCCAA
>CAZLVX010000244.1:0-1813 GCA_964562965.1 uncultured Lishizhenia sp. | reverse complement strand
GATTTTTATCATCGGTCGGTTCATTAATAACGGCTAGCATTCTCTTTGCATCGCTCAAACATTGCTGAATGTACTGTTTCTGAGCATTTACAATTTTTTCAACACGCGGTTTAAGTTCATAAAACTCATGTTGATCACCTTTTGGCGTTGGACCTGATATAATAAGAGGCGTTCGCGCATCATCAATTAAAACTGAATCGACCTCATCAACGATGGCATAATGGTGTTTTCTCTGCACCAAATCATCGGTATGTCCCGCCATATTATCTCTAAGGTAATCAAACCCAAATTCGTTATTGGTACCGAACGTGATGTCTGCCATGTAGGCTTGTCTTCTTTCTGAAGAATTCGGACGATGTTTATCTATGCAGTCGACCGATAATTGGTGAAATTGATAAAGTGGGCCCATCCATTCGGAGTCACGTTTCGCTAAGTAATCGTTTACTGTAACGACATGTACTCCTTTACCAGCTAATGCATTTAGGTAAACAGGAAGAGTTGCAACGAGTGTTTTTCCTTCTCCCGTTTGCATTTCTGAAATATTCCCTTTGTGTAAAACTGCTCCACCCATCAACTGAACATCGTAATGCACCATGTTCCATTTGATTTTTGCACCAGCAGCAGTCCATTCATTCAACCAAATAGCCTTGTCTCCTTGAAGCTGAATACCATCTTTTCTCAACGACAATTCACGATCAAAATCCGTTGCCTCAACTGTTAATTGACCATTTTCAGCCCATCTGCGCGCAGTTTCTTTAACAACAGCAAAACCTTCAGGTAAAATTTCTAGTAAAGAGGATTCTATTTGCTCGTCAATTTTCTTTTCTAGTTTCTCAATTTCTTCAAATAAAGTAGTTTTCTCTTCCAATGATGTATTGAAATCCGCCGCTTTTTTTTGAGTAGCAATCAATTCATCTTCCAGGGATTGCTTGTCACTTTTTATCTTTTCTTGAAAGCTTAATGTTTTTAATCGTAACTCGTTATCCGTCAACGAAATTATTTGTTTATGAGCTTCTAAAACCTTTTCAACATAAGGCCAGTACTCTTTTTTGTCCTTTGAACTTTTATCACCAAAAAGTTTCTTTAAAATATCTCCAATCATCACCTAAATTTTGGGAAAGCCAAAGATACGATTTTAACTAAGATAAAATACAAGAAATTACGCTTTATATCTTGTATTCAAGAATCTTATTTTCTGTTGATAAATAATCTGAAATCTGACTTGCGTGAAGCATGTAATCGATAGAATAAAGAAATTATCTTTGTTGCATGCATCAGACCATATTAATTTTAGATTTCGGTTCACAGTACACGCAACTCATCGCTCGAAGGATCAGAGAACTTAATGTATACTGCGAAATTCACCCTTGGAATAAAATCCCTGTACTCACAGATAATATAAAAGGAGTCATTCTTTCTGGCAGTCCGTTTTCGGTTCGTGATACAAACTGTCCTAAACCAGATTTGACCGAAATAAAGGGAAAGCTTCCATTGTTGGGTATTTGTTACGGAGCCCAGTACTTAGCTCATAATTTTGGTGGAGAAGTAATGCCTTCGAACACACGCGAGTACGGAAGAGCGCATTTAAAATACGTTGATAATTCCAACGCATTAACAAAAGGGATGACAAACGATAGCCAAGTTTGGATGTCTCACGGAGATTCTATTCAAAAAATCCCAGACCATTATCGAATTATTGCCAGTACGGAAGATGTAAAAATAGCAGGCTATCATATTGAAGGAGAGAGTACTTATGCCATTCAATTTCATCCAGAAGTTTACCATTCAACGGAAGGTAAACTATTGCTACAAA
>CAZLVX010000243.1:0-1818 GCA_964562965.1 uncultured Lishizhenia sp. | reverse complement strand
CAGTCCTTGCATTCAAGGAACTTACAGCTGGGAAATCAGTTTCAAAAAAGTAAACGAAGAAAAAATGGAGCATCTTGTTGGACATGTTAACCTGGTGAGATAATACTTACCGGGTTCCAAAAATTCAAGTTGGGGAAGAAAATATTCGAAAAACCTGTTTTTTTTTACTGCAATCATTTACAGGAAATCTTAAGGTGCACATTTATTAAAACGAAACGTTAATCGAAGTTCCAGAATTAGAGCTTAATATTGAAAGAGTTCCGTTAAATTCATTTACGCGACTCTTCATATTTATAAGTCCATATCCTTTTTTAATTGTTTCGATATCAAAACCTTTGCCGTTGTCTTTAATTGATAACGAATTTGAATTAATTTGAATTTCTACATGACTTGCATTCGCATATTTTAGCACATTGGTTAGAGCTTCTTGAGAAATTCGAAATAAATTTAACGCGAGAAGGGGAGTAAGTTCTTTTTGTTGATCATTTGATGAAATATTCAAAGAAAAAGATTCCTCAATATCTAATCGTTGATAGAATTCTTTAATTTTTTCAGTTAAAGACAATAGAGTTAATTTCTCGGTTTTAATGGACCAAACTGTTTCTCTCAATACTATGCTTGCATTACGAGTAAGATCAGCTATTTTTTCTAATTCTTCCTTCTCTGCATCCTGGTCTGTTTTATAAATCTTTGTGTCTATTTTGGATGAAACAATTGTCAGTTCAGCACCCAAATTATCGTGTAAGTCTCTTGCAATTCTGTTTCTTTCATCTGTTAATCTATTGAGAGTTTCAACTTCCTTTCTTCTTAATCTTAACTTTTGCCGCTGCCAAACAAGAAATAATATTAAAGCAAGCGATATTGCAAGACCACCCGTTGCATAAAACCGTTTTTTATTTTCTTCACTAACTGCTTTTTCTTGAAGAATTTGTTTCTCTTTAGCTTGCAGGTTATATTTGGTTTGAATTTCTGAAACAGCTTTTACTTTATCAATGTTAAGAATAGAATCACGATATTGCTCGTACTGTTCGAAATAAGAATCGGCTAACGTGTAATTTCCTTTCAATGTTTCTAGCCTTGAGAATGCACGATAACTATTTTTAAGTAAAGTTAATGATGTGGTGTTTTTACCAATCGTAAATCCTGAGTCTATATAAAGCTTAGAGATGCTTTTGTCTCCAATATCCAAGTAACAATTTGCTAAATTATTGTAATTGAAACCCGACCCCAAAACGTCACCAGTTTCTCGAGAGAGAATTAAAGATTTTTTATAAAATTCTAGTCCTTTACTTGAGTTTCCCGATAAGCGGGCATTTACACCAAGGTTTTGATAGAGAATAGATAATTTCTTTTTCTCCCGAATAGGATCAATGTATTTTAACGTTTTTTGAAAATACGCATCGGCCTCCCTATAGTTCCCTTTTTTCATAAAAATTATCCCAATATTTCCATTGGCATTAGCAAACATTTCATTGGAGCTTGTTTTTTCAGCAATAGCCAAAACTTTTTTGTATTTTGCCAAGGCATCATCGAAAAGACCTAGTTTTTCATAACTAACGCCAATATTCAATAGTATTAAGCCCTGATATGTAATAATGTTTTCAGCCTCAAATATTTTCAGCGCTTTAAAATTATAATCAATACTCTCTTTGTGCCGCCCTCTTTCCATATTGACCATAGCAATTTTATTGTATGCCTTTCCAAGAGCGACATTATTTTGCAATTTAGATGCTAATTGAATGGCTTTTTGAGAAATATTTATTACGGAATCAAAATTTGACGCAGACATATGAGCGACACTCAAAATATTATAGGATT
>CAZLVX010000242.1:0-1876 GCA_964562965.1 uncultured Lishizhenia sp. | reverse complement strand
TTCGCCCGTATTTGAAGTGTTTCTTATTGGGGTTAAACCTCGTAAGTCAATTGGGCCTGATGCAGAAGCAGTCCAGATTTCATTATAGATTGGTGTATTGCCGTCTGTTCGCCTATAAATTTTTGCAAGTCCAATACTACTTCTTGTTGTACCTATATACAATATTCCGTTAACATTTGCAAAGCCCATTACTCTTGTGTCAGTTGGAATTATAAATTCAGGTGTAGGATTCCATTGGATTTTAGAAGGATTTGTTGGGTTGTATTCACCACGCCAAATTCCATAGTCTGATACGCCTATATAAACGTATTGCCGACCAGTTACCAAATCAACATGAAAACCAATAGAACGTATTTCCATATTGCCTGAAACTGTTGTAATACTATCTCTAACCCATTGTCCTGTATTGTCGTTTTTGATATAAGGTAAAATTTTACCATTGCTGTTATTGGGGCCGGCAATCAGCAATGTATCAGGTGAAATAGAATTGCCGAGATAATCTTTAGTAAAAACTATTTGTTTCATGGAAGAAACTCTAACCACGCTGTCTAATAGCAGGTCTTGCTTCCAATTTCCTGTCGGTGTTTCGAGAACATTAATTTGTGTTCCACCACTTAATGAGATGGTTGCACTACCCAAATCTCTAAAATAACTCATAGCGGCATATAGTTTTCCTTTATGTCCCACTAATGCCATTGTTTCGGTGCCGCCAAGATACTTTCCATTAATGTCATACTGCCCAGCGGTGAAAACATTTGTCCAGTTTTGGGCCTGTAATTCAAATGCAATAAAGAAGATAATTGAGTAAGTAAATATTGTCTTAATCATATTTTTTTGTTTATTTTTTTTCATTGGACTCCTAAATTGTCGAAAGGTTTAATGTTGGATATTTTGTCGAATAGGATTGCACATAACGTTCCGCGCCTTTAGCGATGGGCGATACCGAGGCAAAACATCCAAAACGCGAAGCGAGATTTATTTCAAATGTAGTAAATATTTTCTTCGAAGTGAGGCATAAGAGCCTAGTGCTAAGGCGCTGTTAGTAGACGATTCCGTTGTATAACCTACCAAAGTCCGCCAATTTAGAATATTTAAAATTCATTAGAATAATCTTCTATTTTTATTTTTCCGAAATCTTTTTGAGTTTTACGTTTAGTGTTACTCTCTATATATTTGTCAATATCTTCATTTTCATCTGTAATATTCATCAAATTATATGAAGCTTCTTCTATTTCGTATAAGTAAATTGATTTGTCTTTTCTGTTAAATTTAAATGTCAAATTATTTGTCCACCTGTCGTTACTACCACCGTAATGATTTATCTTAATTTTGCCATTATTAATTTCCGTTCCCGCATATGGGTCTCCAAAAATACCACCGCAATTAAAACAAAGTACTAAACTATCATTTCTTGTAATCAAATTGTATTTATTATTTCTGTCTTTACATAAGATTAATAAAGGTCGTAAAATAAAATCTGAACTTTCATTTGCTATTGAATCTTCATTTTTCACTTTTAAAATTAGGATGATATCATTGTATTCATCAAGATTAATGTTACCTGAAACTGAATCTAAAATAACATAATTTTCAGGTATAAACTCCTCCAATTTAGAATGAGTTATTGTTTCTTTCTTATTTGATTTTAAAGGTTTTAGTTGTTTTTGATGATTACAACCTATCAATAAAATGGTTGAAAGAATTAAAAATTTAATCATATTTAGTTTCGTTTTTTGTCCTATTGTGAATTTAATTCGAAGTGATATTATATGGCTTCCCGATGTCCCCCGGATTCGAAGCGAGATTTCCGGAATTGTCTACTAACGTTTTGCAGCTTGCCGAAGGCGGGGCTTTCGAAGCACCATATGTCAAGCTA
>CAZLVX010000241.1:0-1887 GCA_964562965.1 uncultured Lishizhenia sp. | reverse complement strand
ATCCTGATTTTTATCCATGTAAGTGCTAATTCTACACAAAAATAGTCAGAATCACGTGTCAAGAAAGGAAAACGCGGGGAATTTTATAGCAGCAGAAAAAATATACAGATTTCTTTTTGGTCCTTTTGAAAAGATCAATATAAAATATTAATTTCCAAAGCTTAATAATGAATACTACTTGAAACAAAAAAGTAAGCATTTTTCAAATCATCAATGAATTATATTGCATTTATTTTGTTGATTCATCTGTAACTAGGAGCACACGGATACACTTTACATAATTTTTATTTGGTGTCCCATAAAAATGAACTACCTACCAAAAGTGACAAAGCAGATACTGATGTTAATCGGTACCTGCTTTGTATTAAGTCTTTGGATAATATTTTTTTGGATTACTCTATAAATTGGAATGATTCGTTTTCGTTGAGGTTATATGCTTTTACTACAGCTTCATAATCTTCTAAATCTAAAGAAGGATTTTTGGCAAGGCCATTTGCAGAAATTACCACCACTTTAATTTCTCTGTAACCTGGGTTATTTGGTTCAATAAGATCAGAATCTGTCCAAAATATTTTTACACCACCAACAAATGTTGAAACTTCTATACTGGTAGAGTAGCTTGCAGATTGATAGATTGTAAGTGGGAGTTGGTTATAAGCTTGACCATTTTTAAGATAGACCAATACAGCACCATTGTCAATTATATCTTGAGTGATTGCAGGGTAAGATAAGGAAAGTGTCCAACTGGGGTCATCAAAAACCCAATTACTAGACCCTGTGGAGGATGATACTACATTTACAACTTCTTTTTTTGTACATGATGTTAGACCTATTAAAGAAATTGCGATGGAAAGAACAAGTGATTTTTTCATTTTAGTTGTTTAAATTTTTCCTACTCATAACGCTTTTCGGTTTCCGCGGATGATTAAAGTATTTCGTAATGATTGCAAGATCCTGCAGTGATAAGAATGTTTTCGTTGTACAAGGAAATTCCGTCTTGGTCTCGAAATTCAAGATTTATCATTTTCGAATCATTTTTCCCCATGTCGATAATCGTATTGAGTAAACCCGACTGTTCGCAAGATGGTGTCGCTGTCCAATAATTTGAAGTTAAGAAAGTACCAATGAGTTGCCCATCAATGTAAACAGCTAAACCAGTAATTCCCTCTTGCTGAAACAATTGTGAGGTTTCGTAACCTTGCCAAATAATAAACTTTTCTGAATAAGTGCAAGAGCCGTCATTTTTTTTTGCTGACTGATTGTAGTTGTCAGCAAAATAATCTGTACAACCCTCTTTTCTGCAACCTGTTAGGAAAGACAGTAATATTCCTAGAAACAAAACATATACATTTTTCATATCTTTATTTTTTTACAAAAATAAACGAAATGTTAAATAAAACAAACATAAACGTAAAAAAATACCAACACATATGTTTATGAATATCACACGGCAAAGTTGAATTTTGCTCTATGCAAGAAATCAATATTGGGAAATTGGTAAAAATAGTTTTGGCTAACAAAGGAATTACGGTGACTGAATTTGCAAAGCGCATCAATAAATCCAGAGAAAATATTTATTCTATTTTTTCTAGAAAAAGTATTGATACTGCTTTACTAGCGAAAATTTCAGATGTGTTGGAGTATGATTTTTTTAGACATTACAGTACTACCTATCAGGAAATGGAAGAAAAAATACAACATGTTGAGGATCAGAATGATTTATTGAAAGAATACGCTGCTTTGCTAAAACAAAACAAATCGAAAGAGTGACGTATTGATTATTTCACCTTCGGATAAAACACCAAAAGTGTTAAAAACCCTAGAAACCCAACAGTAAGTGCTGCTTCAGGTAGTTTTACAAAGACGAGCAACCCATTGGCCACGGCA
>CAZLVX010000240.1:0-1908 GCA_964562965.1 uncultured Lishizhenia sp. | reverse complement strand
TCACGTTCCGTGATTTGAATAATATGTATTCCAGCTGGCGTTTCAATCTTCTTAATTTCTCCTACTTTTCCTGTTTCACAATAATCTGCTAATAGTTTATCGAAGCCCAATACTATTAAATCCCCTGAAATTAAATTTTCCGAAGGAGCATTATTGTTCATTGGTACTTTAATCAAACCGCTATCCGCTTTTGAACGCTGATCGTCTGAATGTTTTGTTACCAATTGAGCGAAATTCGCAGGGTTGGCAATTTTAGAGAGACTATCAGCTAACGCTTTTTTAGGAGCTGACGCTTTGGCATCAAGTCCTGCCGTAGAAATAAAAATATGACGCGCTTTAATTTTAGAAGGTGTAAATCCAACTACCTTGGAGATATTCATAAAGCCTTGAGACATGTAGGGCCCTACAATTGAATCCAATTTTGCCGTTTTAAATATTAATTCATAATCAGCAGGAAAGGTCTGGTAACCCATTTGTGCTTTCTCATTTCCTTCTGGAACAGCTGTTGCTCTTTTATCATTAAAGTAAAACGCTCTATCAGAATTTCTTATCACAAAGGTTGAGTCAGATTTTGTCTTTGACCAAGCGCTTCTAATTTTGGCAATTTCACCATTAAAAACTGCAGAGTCTTTTCCAGATGGAACAATATTTAAAGAAACGACGCGTACTTCACGGTTTGCTTTTTCAACTTTGTATTTTGCATCTGACTTGTGTGCTTCGAAATAAGCTTTTAATTCACTTTCGGAAGCCTTTACTTGTTCATCAGGTATTTCATTAAATCTTCTAATAATGTAAGATACATTTTTCGTTGTTGACTTGGATTCAACTCGGTCTTCTAATTCAATTTTTGTGGTGTAAATACCTTGTGTCAATAATTGCATGTATTTCTCTCTTGCACGCAACTGTTTGTATTCATTTTCAAAAATCGCCCATAACTTTTGACCGTTCGCCGTCTTGTCTGCTTTTAGTTTTTTAATTACTTCTTTACCTTGAGCAATCGATTGTGGGGTATATGTTCCAGTGGAGTTATCTTTAAAAACTGAAGGAATTATCTGTTGAGGCTGACCATTACTTTGAGGGTTTCCTTCCAAACTGACTAAATCGGGTAATCCTTTAAAACCATTGGTCGCATTGAAATATGCGTTCAATTCGTTTTCAGAAACATGAATTCCGAGCGCTTCAAATTCTTTCGATAATACAATAGAATCTGTAAATCTTCTCCAAGCTTCATCGTACCAAAACTCAACCTCTTTCTCCTGAGGTGCTCTTCCAGTAAGTAATTGAAAACGTTCGTCTTGGTAACGTCTTAAGGCATCAAATTTAATTCCATCAACGTCTTCTCCGTAAACGGTACCAATACTCGTTGGCGTTTTTCCAAACCAACCTAAGAAAACATCTTTCCACAAATCGAATGTAAACGTCAATAATGCCAGACCTAAAACTGCAACAATCCAACCTGATTTTGAACGAATTTTCCCTATAATCGCCATAACTCAATTTTTTAAGAGTGCGAAGATAGGAAGAAATATAGAAAAATAATAATTAAATACTAATAAAAAAGGAGGTTATTTACCTCCTCCTTTATTCGTTCCGTTTACTTTTGGACCAGTATTAGGTTTTACTTCATTTGGTTTGTTTTGGTTTGGTTTTACCTCAGGTTTAGTGCCACTTGGATTTGGTTTTACTCCACCCGTTTGAGCAGGCTTATTTGTAACCTGCGGTTTATTGTTTGTTGGCTTTGGTGTTGGAGTTCCTTGATTTCCGTTTCCACTTGGTTTGTTGTTTTCTTGAGGTTTTGTGTTTGTGCTAACCGATGGTTTGTTATTCTGAGGTGATCCTTGAGGACTTGAGTTTACTGTCGGTTTATTGACTTGTTGACCTCCATTGTTGGAATTTGAAGTTCCATTA
>CAZLVX010000239.1:1428-1920 GCA_964562965.1 uncultured Lishizhenia sp. | reverse complement strand
CAGTCACCACCTTGGAATCCGAGGATGCATAGCTGCTAAGTGTAACCGCCCCTGATGAACCTAAACCTTGGCCATAAAATAAATTCTTTCCCTGAAATAAACTTTCCCACCGTTGCAGTCTTTCTAGAATACTTTGAGAGTCGACCAAGAAAAATGAGTTTGATAAGGCAACTATTATTGTAGCGAATCCTATAGCGATTACAATAGTGAGTTTTGTGAAGCTCCTTTTCAAAAACATTTCAGTTAGAAAAACAAAAATCAGTACGAATAGAATTCCTGAACGGAAACTCGATAGAAGTAAACAAATAAGTGATGAAAATATTGATGTTTTGATGAGAACCATATACTTATAGGAAACCTGCTTTCCCAGTGTGAAAAGTTGAATATAGGCAAGAGCAAAGCAGACTGCAGAAAATGAACCTAGGTAGTAATTGGTCAAAGTCAAACCTGGCGCTCGCAACATAGAATCAAAGGTTCTAACGTTTGTGCCGT
>CAZLVX010000239.1:0-1418 GCA_964562965.1 uncultured Lishizhenia sp. | reverse complement strand
ACTAGCCACAATCAAATTGCCAATCTGTAGGATGAACATGAACGAAAATAATTTAACTTGGGAGTTTGTATGAACAAAGCCGTAAAGGCCGAAAACAATTGGAAGAAGAAATAACTTAGCGGCAAGAAGAATTACCAAGAGACTTTGATCTTTAGATATCATCGCCAGGCCTATAGAGAGATAAAGAATCGATATCACTGAAACAAAGAACAATTCAGTTTTGGATACTACAACTTTAAATGAGACCTTGATTATGGCTAGAAGTCCCATCGCCTCAATCAATGTACTGAGTAACCCAATTTCAGATTGTGAAATCACAAAGAAGGGTAGAGAGAAAGAACTCCAAAGAAGTGAAAAAACAAATACCGAATTTTCTTTTCCAAAAAGGATAAGTAGAACTGATATAATTAAGACAACAATCTCAATCACTTATATTCCCGCCCTAGCTGTCAAAAAACGTATATATCCCCATCTTGTAAATTCGGCTAGGGCTAGAAGATATGGGTAGGCTGCAGCATCTGCCGAAATTACTGCGAGTATGTGTGCGAATGAAAAGGCGATTATGGAAACCGCCTGAAAGCGGTTGTAATCTGTCATCTTCTTGCTTTCAAATACTAATTGATCTTCATGCATCCTCAGAAGAAATGAAGAAAGTGCCAACACAAGAAAACCAATTAACATTAGTGCAACAGATCGATTAAAGGATAGTTTATAAAAAGTCCACATATAGGGCAGAGACAGGATGACGAATCCTGAAGCTATTGGTACTAGCAATAAGAATGTTCTTCGTTTCCATAATTTCAATTGCAGATCAAGATCTTGATTCATCACATAATCAGTTTTGGCTTTCTGTGAAATAGGTATGATCACATGCATATAAGCCCTGAAATATCTCTCTAAGACAACAAAAAGAAATAAGTTGTCGAAGTTTCTTTCCGTGGATACGACCACTGGTAGAAAAACGAAAATAAATAGAGTCGTTTGTCCAAAAATATACTTACCAATTGATTTCTTAGCATAATCAAGTTTTTGAAAATTGTTTAGTTTGTAATCTTTTAACGGAACACAAAACGTCGACAAGCCAATTATCGCTGATACAAGAAATAGGATTGAAAGTTCTGTAACGGAATTCGAAAAATAATAAAAAGGAGTAAGGATCAAATATCTAGGAAGAACTTCTACTTTGAAAAGTTTAGAATATTGCCCTTGGCTGACGTAATACCATTCATTGGATAGAGCAAATGCCGTCGATGACATGAATACGACCACAAAAATAATTACTTTTGAACCTGGAACAAAAATAGATACAACGATTGAAAATAGGATCCCCAGCAAAAACCACGTAATTATTCTTGCTCGAATGGAGTTTATCAAAAGGCTTGCATTCGATGATTGTGAATTATTCCGAATTTGTGTAG
>CAZLVX010000238.1:0-1928 GCA_964562965.1 uncultured Lishizhenia sp. | reverse complement strand
TGCAATTGAATCGATGAGTGAAATTGATCAGCGTGGTTTATTGCGGATTTTTTCAACGGAAACAGATTCCCATGTTTCTATTCAAGTTGAAAATAACGGTCCGAAAATTCCTGAAGACATACAGAATAAAATATTTGAAAAATTCTACACAACAAAAGGACATAAGAACGGTTCTGGCCTTGGCTTGAGTATCGTGAGCAGTGTTATTCAGGAACACGATGCAGAAATTGAACTAATGTCTACAGAAATGGTTACCAAATTTATAGTAAAATTTAAAAAGAAATGAACGATTTAAAGTATGCCGTAATCTGTGTGGACGATGATCCACATATTCTTCAAATGTTGAGTTTTCAATTGGAGAAAATTATTGACACAAAGTGTACCTTACTTGAATATTTTACAAATCCACAAGAAGCCCTCGATAATTTCGATGAACTACTCGCAGAAAAAATCGATGTAATTTTCATACTCGTAGATTTTCAAATGCCAGGGATGAATGGTGCTCAATTGATCCGCGCGATTAAACTAAAGAAACCCGATTTAGCTTGTGTAATGTTGTCAGGGCAAGCCAATACGGTGCAAGTTGCAGAATTAGAACAAGATGGATTATTGACGTGCTTCGTTCACAAACCGTGGGATGAAGCCACGTTATTTCAAGTGTTAAAACCAATTATAAATAGTAAATGATGAATCAAAAATTTTTCTTCTTAATGTTTTTCGCTATTGCGATAAATTCAGGCCATGCCCAGCGCATTAGAAGCGTAGTGAACGGATACGGACACATGAACTACAATATGCTCTACGATATGAATAAGAGTACGGATCCCGTATCTTCCTATTTTGAGTTAGGAGAACACGATCTTTTCGTTAATACATTTTTTAACGATAGAATAAGTTTTTTGGGAGAATTCGTCGTTCGATACACGAAAGGAACTCCTACTACATTTTCTGCCAGTATAGAAAGGGCGCGGTTAAAGTTTGACTATTACAAAAATCATTCTGTCATTACCGGAAAAATACATACTCCACTTAATTATTGGAACGATGTGTATCACCATGGCCGCGTGTTTTTTCCGAGTATCGATAGACCTTCATCGTTTAGTTATTTAATTCCATTACACAATTTAGGGATTCAATTTCAGGGGCAGAATTTAGGTAAATGGAACTTTGGTTATGATGCTGTCATCGGGAACGGAATTAGCGCATCTGATGCTTTTGATGACAATATCAGCCCCGCGACTACCTTGGCTTTTCATATAAAACCGGTAGATAACCTGCGCATAGGAGCCTCGTATTTCTACGATTATTTAACAGATGCCTCGATAACTGGTGCGCATAGCGGACATACAACGGCTCCGTCTCACATTCACGGAGCCAAATACACAGGTCACTTGCATTATAACCTAGTTGCTCAGTCAGTGGCTTATTTTGGTGAAAAGCATGAATTTCTGAATGAATTTGTTTACAATGCAACGCATACAGACACTCTGGGATATGCGAATAATTTAGCCAACTATACTTACTATGGTTACCGGATAAAAGACAAACATATTCCTTATGCTATTGTAGATTGGATGAGTATTGCAGAAAATGACTTGTATACCTATCATTACGATGTAATGAACACATGGTTGGGATATCGTCATGAATTTTCTGAAACCATCAATGTAAAGGCACAAGTCGGGTATTCATTCAATTTCTTGAATGACTCTCATGCACCGATTAATAATGTTCAATGTAAAGTTCAATTTGCATATGGTTTCTAGAAGTATTTTTATTTGTTTCGTTGTATTTCAGTGCTTTTTTAGTTTTGCTCAAAATAAAGTATTGACCGATTATAAAATTATTGGTAATCAGACAGGTTTATCTCAACTCAACACCACGCAGTTAAAAGAGTATTTCAAAGGGAAATACACACTTTGGAATTC
>CAZLVX010000237.1:0-1958 GCA_964562965.1 uncultured Lishizhenia sp. | reverse complement strand
GGAATGCAATGTGCTGTTATTGAATTCGCTCGAAATGTATTAGGCATGGAGGATGCACATACAACCGAAATTTCCGAAGATACTAATTTTCCCGTTATTTCTATGATGGAAGAACAAAAGAAAATCTCAAATTTTGGAGGCACCATGCGACTTGGAGCATACAAATGTCAACTAAAACCAAAAACCAAAAGTACCTTGGCATATGGTTCAGAGAATATTATTGAACGTCATCGTCATCGCTACGAGTTTAATTCGCAATATTTGTCTCAATTTGAAAAAGCAGGAATGAAAGCGACCGGAAAAAATCCAGAGACAGGTCTCGTTGAGGTTGTAGAAATACCTAATCACCCGTGGTTTGTTGGAGTTCAATTTCACCCAGAATATAAAAGTACTGTAGCAAAACCACATCCGTTATTCGTTGCATTTGTAGATGCAGCAATTCAACATAAAAATCAATAATTAGAAATGGATCGTAATACCCTAACCGGACTTGTTTTGATTGGATTACTTCTTGTAGGTCTATCCTTGTATAATCAATATGAACAAACCGAACAAGCTGAAAAAGAGCAACAAGAACAAGTTGCAATTGATAAAAACAAACCTAAAAACACAGCCTCTGAGAATAAAAAAACAGTAGCAGATACTACCAAAAAAGATACGCTTACAACACCTGTAAAGGAAGTTAAGACAGTTAAATCAGGGACACTTGTAAGAAAAGAAACAGATAAGTTTATCATTGATTTCAATACGAAAGGCGGGACAGTTGCTGCTGTATACCTAAAGGACTACAGGAGTTACGACGATTACAAAGAAAACAAAGCAGCTCCATTATGTCTTTTTAGAAGTGGAGACCATAGCAACACGCTTTCCTTTCCTTATGGTAAAACGCAATTCAACGCAACAGATTCCGTTTGGAATATTACCTCTGAAACCTCTTCAAAAATTATTTTTGAATTATCATTTCCAGATGGAAAAGTTCAACAATCATATTCCTTAAAAAATGGTGCTTTTGATCTTGATTATGATGTCCAACTCATTGGTTTACCAACTGTAGCAAGAAGTAATGTAAACCTTTTGTGGGGTGCATCTTTCTTAAGAACTGAAAGACTTTTCACAGAACAAAGAAGAGTTACAACCGTTTGCTACAATCAAGCTGAGGAAGGATTCGACTATTTGAGTGAGTCGAGTGACGATTATATCGAGGTTGAAGACGACATTACTTGGGTAGCTTACAAACAAAGTTACTTCTCTTCCATTTTAAAACCTTCAAAACCCTTCCTGAAAGGTGGAACTAATTTAAAGGTTGAAAATTATGGAGAAGGACACGCGCGCGAATTTTCCCACTTGAAAGAGTTTTATTCAAAACTAAATTTGAATTTCGAAAACGATAAAGCATCGTTTAATTGGTATTTTGGACCAAATGACTACGACGTTTTAGCTTCCTACGATCAAGGTTACGACGACATTTTAAATTATGGATGGGGATTGTTTAGGTGGATAAACATTTATGCAGTTCAACCTATTTTTAAATTGTTAGTTAACGGTGGAATCGGTGTTGGAGTAGCCATTTTGTTACTTACAATTATCCTAAAACTTTTATTGATGCCTATTCAATGGAAAATGTTTGTTTCTTCTGTGAAAATGAAAATTTTACGCCCAGAAATTGAAGCGCTAAACGCCAAATTCCCGAACAAGGAAGACGCCATGAAAAAGCAGATGGAAATGATGAATTTGTATCGTGATTCTGGAGCGAGTCCGCTAGCTGGATGTATACCAATGCTTATTCAAATGCCTATCTTATTAGCAGTTTTTCGCTTTTTCCCTGCGGCATTTGAACTAAGACAGCAACCATTTCTTTGGGCTGAAGACTTATCATCCTACGATTCTATTGTAGATTTCGGTTTTAAAATTCCATTGTATGGTGATCATATTTCATTGTTCACACTTTTAATGGCCGC
>CAZLVX010000236.1:0-1961 GCA_964562965.1 uncultured Lishizhenia sp. | reverse complement strand
ATCCCCGGTCCTTCCTCGTATTTTCCACATGAAGATATTCCCGCCGCTGTTAAGGAAAGCGCAAAAACATAAATTGCTAATTTTTTCATAAAATAATTATTAGTTAGTCAAAAGTACTGACTATGTACAAATTGAATATTAATTTTTCGCTAATTTTTTCAAAAATAGATGGTTAATTGCGTTGACAAATGAAATTTTATTCTACTTTAGGAGTAGTATTTACATGAGGTTGATTGTCATCTTTTTCTTTACGCTACTTTTCTGTTTTAACGGAAGTACACAACATGCGCTAGAAATTGATTGTGACACCATGCGCTATGAATATGCTGCTTATGTTGACTCTATCGGTTATTACGAAGATTTGTTTGCCGGCACTCACGAGGCAAAAGTCTCCGACAATCGACTACGCTTGGCTTATTTCGTGGCATTACGACATTATCCCGAGTTAAAACAGGCCAAGGTAAAACTAAAATTGAAGCCTATTTCGAGTACCATGCAAGCGCAACCGAGATGGGATTTTATATTTCAAAAACGAAGTGCTAGAAGTTATGCTGTGTTCGTCAATTCGAATGCCTCTATCACTGGAATTAGTTACCAAGACTTGAGTTTTAATTCTTTGGTAGGATGGATTGGGCACGAAATGGCGCACGTATTGGATTATTCAAAGAAAAACAATGGGCAACTTTTCGCGTTTATTTCTTCCTATGTTTTTGACAAGAACGAGTTGCGCCGAACCGAAAGGAAAGCAGATAAAGTTACCATCAAACATGGTCTTGGCATGCAATTGTTGGAGGGGGTAAACTTTTTTCACAGAAGCAAAAAGGTTAAAAAAGCCTACCGAGAGAAAAAGAAGAAGTACTACTTAACCCCCGAAGAAATTATCGCGGATATAGAAGATCAATGCCATGACAAAAAACATTGATTACCTTTCGCTAAACAAAAAAGCTTGGGACAATAAAGTTCCCTACCATATCGCCTCATCTTTTTACGGTAATAACGAATTCATTAAGGGCAAAAGCAGTCTGAAACATGTGGAAATTGAATTACTGAGTCGCTTGCAGGTCATTGGAAAAAAAGTACTTCACCTCCAATGTCATTTTGGACAAGACAGCATTTCGTTGGCGCGCATGGGAGCGGAGGTAACAGCTGTCGATTTTTCAAACACAGCTATTGAAAAAGCACGTGAATTAGCGAAAGAATGCAAGGTAAAGGTAGACTTCATTGAAGATAATGTGTTAACCTACAATCCTTCTGGAATCGCTATATTTGATATCGTTTTTACATCGTATGGAACCATTGGTTGGTTTCCAGATTTAAGATCTTGGGCTGCTGTAGTTTCACGCTCCATGAAAAGCGGCGGCACCTTCGTAATGGTCGATTTCCATCCTTTTGTCTGGACTTTTGATGACGAAATCAAATCGTTAGCCTATGATTATTTTCAGGCCGATCCGATTGTTGAGGTTACCAATGGTACATACGCAGATCGAACAGCTCCTTTGAACGATACAATTGCCACATGGAACCACGGGATGGCAGAAATCATTACAGCATTGTTGGATGCTGGACTTATGGTCAAAGAATTTAAGGAATACGACTATTCGCCCTACGATTGTTTTTCAAATTTAAGGGAAGACGAAGAGGAACAGTTTCGTTTTGCCCACCTTCAGGTAAGAATCCCTATGCTGTATAGCCTAGTTCTCGAAAAACCAAATTTATAAATCGAATTTAATACCTTGCGCCAACGGTAAACTGTCGGAATAATTGATCGTATTGGTTTGTCTTCTCATGTAAATTTTCCAGGAATCTGACCCAGACTCTCGTCCGCCACCTGTTTCTTTTTCTCCACCAAAGGCTCCCCCAATTTCTGCACCTGAGGTACCGATGTTAACATTCGCAATTCCGCAATCGGATCCAGCATGAGATAAAAACGCTTCTGATTCTTTTAGGTTATTGGTCATAAT
>CAZLVX010000235.1:0-1965 GCA_964562965.1 uncultured Lishizhenia sp. | reverse complement strand
CCGCGCTTGTCGAATTTATTGAGTGCTATAACGTCAGCGAAATCCAACATGTCAATTTTTTCCAACTGAGTTGCCGCACCATATTCTGGCGTCATTACATACAAAGAAACATCGCTATGATCTAAAATCTCTGTATCCGACTGACCAATGCCAGAAGTTTCCAAAATTATTAAATCGTAATTCGCTGCTTTCAAAATGCTGATAGCCTCAGCCACGTGCTTTGATAAAGCCAAATTAGATTGACGAGTTGCCAAGGAACGCATGTACACGCGATCACTTTTAATGGAGTTCATTCTAATTCTATCTCCTAAAAGTGCCCCACCTGTCTTTCGTTTCGATGGATCTACCGATACTACCGCAATTTGTTTACCTGTAAAGTCAATTAAAAAGCGACGTACTAATTCATCCACCAAAGAAGATTTTCCTGCTCCGCCTGTACCCGTAATTCCAAGAACTGGAATAGATTTGGTTTTGGCTATTTCTCTAATTTTTGTTAGAATCTCGGCATTTTCCTCCGCAAAATTCTCAGCTGCAGATATCACACGTGCAATTGCAGGAACATTTTTCTCGGCTAATTTCTCTGGTTCATTCGTAATATTCGTTCCAACTGGAAAATCACATTTTTGAATCAAATCGTTAATCATCCCCTGTAGGCCCATCGCTCTTCCATCATCCGGATGATAGATACGCGTGATTCCATAGGCCTGTAATTCTTCAATTTCAGAAGGTAAAATAGTACCGCCACCACCACCAAAAATCTTGATATGAGGTGCTCCTTTTTCTTTCAATAAATCATACATGTACTTGAAGTATTCTGTATGTCCGCCTTGATAAGAAGTCATAGCAATAGCTTGAGCATCCTCTTGAATGGCACAATTTACCACTTCTTCAACGGATCGATCATGACCTAAGTGAATTACCTCACAACCGGTAGCTTGAATTATTCGGCGCATGATATTAATTGCGGCGTCATGACCGTCGAAAAGCGAGGCTGCAGTAACGATTCTGATTTTGTTAGTTGGTATATATGGTGCAACTTGTTCCATTCTTTACGTCTTGTTTTGGTGCGCTAAAATTACGAAAATAGTGTTGAATGTTCTACTCTTTAAAGCTTAGATATTTATGTTTTATTTATGGCTAATGAATTAACTTTACCTGCCAATTATTAGTTTGCATCTTGTTTTTTCATAATTCAACCAACGAAACACTGAACATTAGGCAATTTACTTTGTCTTTAAATCTTACATACTGATTTTAAATTAACACTATGAAAGTACTTGCATTTGGAGCTTCAAACAGTTCAACATCAATTAATAAACAACTGGCAGTATTTGTAGCTAAACAAGTTAATTATAGAGAACTAACCGTACTAGATCTTAACGATTTCGAAGTCTCCATTTTTTCTCCCGAAAGAAGAACAACTAGTGGTATTCCTGAAAAAATCAGCGAGTTTGTCAACCACATAGAAAATGCAGATTTGATTTTTATTTCCTTCGCTGAGTACAACGGTTCTTATACTGCTGCGTTTAAAAACATTTTTGATTGGGCAACACAAGTTAAAAATCAACTTTTTGAGAATAAGAAAGTATTTTTAATGGCAACGTCGACTGGTGCTCGAGGAGGATTATCCGTTCTTGAGGCTGCCTTAAACAGATTCCCAAGACATGGCGCTGAAATTGTTGGGAGCTACCTTCTACCCTCCTTTTATTCAAATTTTGATACAGAAAATGGAATAATCGATTCGGAATTACTAGATTCGTTAAATAAAAAACTCAACGCAATTCAAAAATGAAATCTTTTGCTATTCTTCTCACCAGCTGCTTTATTAGTTCAACTCTTTTTGGACAATTATTATGGAAAATTAGTGGGAATGGCATAAAGGAAGATTCTTACCTATATGGAACCATACATGCGGTACCAAAAGACAAATTTGTCGTTTCTCCAACATTGAGTTCAACCTTCGAA
>CAZLVX010000234.1:0-2006 GCA_964562965.1 uncultured Lishizhenia sp. | reverse complement strand
AATTCGTATGCAGACAAGTTAACAAGAAGTGCAGAAGAAGTTATGACCGACTTTCCAGGAGCACACTACCGAGCAGAGCGCAGCGAGCAATACCGAAACATGAAGGAAAAGCTTGTGGATGTCCCTTTTGTTACGGAATACGCGGTGCAGGCAATGGAACGAGCAGGAGTACAACCTCGCCGCGCAATTATCCGAGGAGGAACAGACGGCTCCCGTTTATCGTTTATGGGCGTACCTTGTCCTAATCTTTTTACCGGTGAAATGGCCATACACTCAAAACATGAATATGTGAGTGTTCAAGACATGGAGAAGGCAGTTGCGACACTTAGGGAGTTAGCGCAAATTTGGGAAAAGCACGATAATTAAACGTGCAACGCTCTATTCTCTGTTGCTGCGAGTGCGGCTTCCTTAACGCCTTCTGAATACGTTGGGTGAGGGTGGCAAATACGTGCCATGTCTTCGGCTGATGCACGGTATTCCATTGCGGTAACAGCTTCCATTATTAAATCAGCAACGCGTGGACCAATCATGTGAACGCCAAGTACTTCATCCGTGGTTTTATCTGCCAATATTTTAATAAATCCTGCAGTGTCCATGCTAGCACGAGCGCGACCAAGTGCTTTAATAGGAAAATTCCCCACTTTATATTCGATGCCTGCCGTTTTTAGTTCTTCTTCTGTCTTTCCTACAGCGGCTACCTCCGGCCAAGTATAAACCACGCCAGGAATAAGGTTGTAATTCAAATGTGGTTTTTGACCCGCGATTAATTCTGCAACATACACACCTTCCTCTTCTGCTTTGTGTGCTAACATAGCACCACGCACCACATCACCAATGGCGTAGATGTGTGGAATAGCTGTTTGTAAATGGTCATTTACTTCAACTTGTCCACGTGCATTCGCAGCAAGACCTGCATTCTCAAGTGCCAAACCTTCCGTAAAGGCTTTTCGTCCCACAGCAACCAAGCAATAATCAGCCTCAAAAGTCACTTCCTCGTTCTTTTTGTTTAGAGCTGTTAAAACGACTGATTTTCCCTTGTTTTCTACTCTCTGTACGCGATGTTCCATTTGGAACTTGAATCCTTCTTTTTTCAAGATTTTAATCATTTCCTTGCCGATGGATCCGTCCATAGTTGGCAATAGGGTAGGTGCAAATTCGACAACTTCAATTTCTGTTCCCAAACGACCATAAACGGAGCCTAATTCTAGGCCGATTACCCCTGCACCAATCACAATCATTTTTTTTGGAATTTCCTTTAGATTCAATGCCTCTGTTGAGGTAATGATGCGCTTTTTATCAGGTTCCATTCCTGGAAAAAAATTAGGTTTAGAGCCTGTAGCAATGATAATATTCTTTCCAGTTATCTGGTTAGCATTTCCTTCAGTCGTAGTAATTTTGATAGTATGTTGATCTACAAAAGAACCAATGCCAGTGTGTACATCTATTTTGTTCTTATCCATTAAAAACTTGACTCCCGCGCACGTTTGACTCACCACTTCGTTTTTACGCTGAATCATTTGTGTAATGTTAGCTTTAAGTCCTTTGACCTCGATACCGTGCTCGGCAAAATTATGAGTGGCATTGTGGAAGTGCTCGGAAGAATCTAATAACGCTTTTGATGGAATACATCCAACATTCAAACAAGTACCACCGAGTGTGGAATATTTTTCAATAATCGCTGTTTTCAAACCCAATTGGGCACATCGGATTGCCGCAACATATCCTCCAGGTCCTGAACCTATAATAACAACATCGTAAGCACTCATACACAAATATTTTTCACAAAGTTAAGGAAGAAAATGAGGAATTGAAAACCTTTATTTAAAAGTGCTTATTTGTCTTTTTTCTTAGACTTTACCTCCTTATCCGTCACGAAAACATACCTTGCCCCAAGAAAGAGTGTTGTTACTGGAAAACGAACTCCCGAGATCGGGGTTAGAATTTGATATCCCGTTGATAAGTGCAATTGAAGCACTTTGAAACCAATCGAAGGAGTAATTCCTGCC
>CAZLVX010000233.1:0-2007 GCA_964562965.1 uncultured Lishizhenia sp. | reverse complement strand
TCACCATGTTTTGATACAGCGAAGTCTTCACCTTGCGTTTCAATGCATTCAATGTAAACTTTTCCTTTTTCAGACAAATGCGCGTTAATTTCCTCCCATTCTTCAGAAATTGGTGTCATGAAAACTTTTGTATTGTAAGATGAAGGTAAATCGGCATGAAAAAAGTCCAATTGGGTCGATGCTTCTAAAATTGCGCGTGGACCTTTTGCAGTTCCTTTGCCATAACTGGCCGTGGCATCCCAGGGAATTGGGACGATAACAATATCAGCTTCTTGTTCATTTCCGGGGAATCCAAAAATATTTCCGTTGGCAATTCCAACGCCGTTCGGATCGAAGGTGCTCATTTTTTCGATGATTTATAGAATTCAACAGCTTTTCGAACGGATCCATTTTCTTTAAGTAATCGCTCCGAGGTATCGTAATCAATTCCTAACTCTTCGGCAACCATTCGTGTACCTCGATCCACAAGTTTATTGTTACTGAGTTGCATATCGACCATTTTATTTCCTTTCACGCGACCTAATTTTATCATTAACGAAGTTGAAATCATATTCAAAACTAGTTTTTGGGCAGTACCGGATTTCATTCGGGTGCTTCCTGTCACAAATTCAGGACCCACTAACGGAACCATAGGGAATTTAGTACGTTCGGCAAGTGGAGAACCTGGATTACAGGTGATTCCTCCTGTGATTAATCCTCGTTTGTTTGCTTCATCAATGGCCCCTAATACATAAGGTGTGGTACCGGAAGCAGCAATTCCAACAATGCAATCGTTTTGGTTAATATTGAATTCTTCTAAATCTTTCCATCCTTGTTCTACATCATCTTCAGCAAACTCGACAGCCTTTCGAATTGCAGCATCACCGCCGGCAATCAATCCAACGACCAATCCATGAGGAACACCAAAAGTTGGTGGACATTCGCTGGCGTCAACTATTCCTAGTCTGCCACTGGTTCCTGCACCTAAATAGAATAATCTTCCACCTAATTTCATTTTTTCAAACGCCGAATTTACAAATGCTTCTATTCTTGGTATTTCGTTTGATACGGCAAGTGCAACTGTTTGATCCTCACGGTTTATGTTTGTCAATAATTCTAGGGTTGACATTCGCTCCAAATCATTGTACTTGGAGCTTTTTTCTGTTTCGCGGTTCATACGAGGTAAGCTTTTGAATTTCCATCAGATAAGTCAACTTCTACGCGGTCTTTAAGTGTAGTAGAAAGTCCAAGGCCAACATAATCTGTTTTAATTGGAAACCTTCGGTGTTGACGGTCAACCAAAGCAACTGTTTTAATTGCTTTTGTCGCTTGCTCCAAAAATTTCATTAGCGCATATTGCATCGTTTTTCCGGAATTGACAACGTCATCTACAAGTACAATATATCCTTTTTTTAACTCCTCTTGCGGTATAGATAGGTTGATTTCTTGGCTCCAAGGTTCTTCCTTATTTACCGTGATTTCGAATAAAATAACTTCAACATCGCCGTTATTTTTTATTACTTCACTTAGTTTTTTAGCCAGTAAAATCCCATTACCTGAAATCCCTCCAATGTATAATTTCTTTTCTTCAAAGCAATTTTCTAAAATTTGGTGGCCAAGACGTGTGATTTTTTGATGTATCTGGGAATGATCGAGAATGATTTGCATTCGTGTAAAAATTGATAAACAAATATAAAAGAATAATGTGTGATGGAATTCAAATGTTGAAAACAATACTCGTTTCATTCTGATACTCCATCCTTTATTTGCATGTATCTTTGTTTAACCCAATGAAAAAAGCGGATTATTCCATTTTTAAATACCTCACATTATATCGTGTTTTCAATGCGACACAACTATACATTAGTTTTATTTTGACACGAATAGTTGGAAAGGTCATTCAATTTGGAAAACCTATGTCTTTGAGTATTGAGCCAACTACAGCTTGCAATCTCGCTTGTCCGGAATGTCCGAGTGGATTAAAACAGTTTACAAGGAATACAGGTAAATTGCAGTTGGACTTTCACA
>CAZLVX010000232.1:0-2028 GCA_964562965.1 uncultured Lishizhenia sp. | reverse complement strand
GAACTTTGATTCAAGACCAAATGCCAGGATTGGAACAATTTTCCGTTCAGATGGGATTGCAGTACGGCTCACGTTTACCCTACGGTCCTCCTGATAGAGAACGTTATAAAGACACCCTACGAATTAAATCCTATTTTAGAGTCGATATTGGGTTTGCATATGATTTACTTGGAAATAAATCAGGAAATCATACACAGAAATGGGTTCGAAAGATAGAATCTGCTGAATTAAGTTTAGAAATATTTAATTTACTTGGAATCCGAAATGTATTATCGAAACAATGGATTCAAGATGTTAATGGAACTTTTTTCTCTGTACCAAATTATTTAACGAATAGGAGGATTAACTTAAAATTGATTGTTCAATTTTAATAAGTTGGGGCAAATAAAAACTTATTTGGAGAAACTAAATTGGTTTTTACGGCATACATTACGATACCTGCAGTATTTTTTACACCTAATTTCCCCATTATATTTTTTCTATGAGTATTCACTGTGTGTTTACTTAAAAATAATTGTTCTGCAATTTGTTCATTAGTTAAACCTTCAGCGATAAGCACGATTATCTCGTTTTCTCGGTCAGACAATATAACCGCTTCACATGAAAAGGAACCAACATCTAGATCGTCAACATTTATATTTGCTTTTTGAATAGTTTCGAGAATTTGACCACAAAAAAACTTATTTCCCCTACTCGTTTCCTTTACAGCATCCTGAATTTCGGCTAAATCACAATCTTTCTTAACATAACTTGTAACCCCAGACCGCAAAGCATCTACCAATACTTGCGCGCTTTGTTCAGGTGTAATGGCAATTATTTTTAGTGCCTTGTTCAATTGAACTAACCTTGGAATAACATCAATCGAAAAACCTTCGGACGTGTAGTCAATCAATACAAGATTAGGCTCAAATGATTTTACTTGTGTTAGTAATTCTTTCTCATTTTGAGCTTCCCCAACAATTGTAGCTTTTGATTCACTGGTCAAAATAGTGCGTAATCCAATGCGAATCAAATCGTTGCTATCTGCCAACACAAGTTTCATCTTATTTAGATTGATTTTAAACAAACAAATATAGCACAAATCACTCAATGCATTGAAAAAAAATGAGTTTTCGAAGCTAGTGAAATGACGTATCTTTGTAATCGTGAAGACCAAGGTTGGAAATGATATCACAGAAGTAGTAAACTTACTTAAATCAGGAGAACTAGTAGCCATTCCTACAGAGACTGTATACGGATTAGCAGCTATTTTCTCCAATGAAGACGCTGTAAAAAAGATTTTTGAAGTAAAAAAAAGACCTGCCTCTAACCCACTTATTTTACATGTGGATTCCATTGAACAAATTCATTTATATGTTGAAGAGTTTCCAAGAATATTTCAAGAATTGGCGACAAAGTTTTGTCCAGGTCCACTTACATTTTTAATGAATAAATCTGCCATAGTTAGCGAATTAATAACAGCAGGAAATAACAGAGTTGCCGTTCGAATTCCAGATAATGTGAATACACTAAGTATAATTAAATCATTAGGATTTCCTGTAGTTGCACCTAGTGCAAATTTATACGGTAAATTGAGTCCAACTCGTGCGCAGCATGTTGTTGATCAATTAGATGGCAAGATTTCATATGTCTTTGATGGTGGAGAATGCGAACGAGGTATTGAATCTACTATTATTGGGATTGAAGGAAATGAAGTGGTAATCTACAGATTAGGAAGTATTACTCCTGAAGATTTAGGACAACATCTCGGTTATTTACCGGGATTAAAGGTGCACGAAGACAAAGTACCTGTTGCTAGTGGAATGGTAAAATACCATTACGCACCTTCAACACCATGTAGTTTTTATAATTCAAATCAGACATATGAGGAGAATGTTGGTTTTATTTTTATTTCCAAAAAACTTGAGGAAATGCCCGATAGAAATGTTCGCCTATTGACGGAATCCGGAGATCTTAACGAAGCAGCAAGGAAGCTATATGCTACCTTACACGAGATGGACCGACTAGAATTCTCTCATATTTATATTG
>CAZLVX010000231.1:0-2029 GCA_964562965.1 uncultured Lishizhenia sp. | reverse complement strand
CATCACCGTATTTACTGAAAAGTGAACAACTGCAAAACTTTGTGAATGGAAACGTAAGCAGTACGTCAATCGTTAAAAAAGTTGTAGACAATAGGAAAGAAGCTTTTGAAAAAAACGCAAAAGAAAGTTTGGATGAAAAATTAGTCGAAAAACACAAGAAAAACATTAATAATTGGAATCTTATATCTGTTAGCAGTTCAATTAGTGATCTATCTAATCTTCACAAAAGCGCCCTAGAAAAATATAATTCCTCATTGATAAAAAATATTTTACTCCCAAAAAACATTGCTGAAGCGAGAGAATTTTCAAGTATAGATGAAAATCCTTCCGAAATTTCAAATTTATTGACAAATCCGATTAAGTTGATTAAAGAACATATCGTATTTGGTATTTTCATAGGGTTGCTTTTTAATTTCCTGTTAATTATTCCGGTAATAAAAATGAGCCAAGGAGGTTATAAATCTAGATTAAAAACATATCCAGGAGGTCGAATAATAACAAGAAGAAAATAAATTAAAATGGATAGCATTACCAAAAAACAGATTTTATCTGATATTAATAGTATTGATGTAGAATCATTACTAGAATTTATTAGCAGTAACGACATTTCTCTCTTTGAAATGTTAGAAAATGGCTTGAGCAATGCGAAAAAAAAGTCCATTGAAGATTACTTTGAAAATTTAGCAACTGAACAAGCCAAAGGGCAAGATAAACAAGAAATCCTAAATGATATAAACAACGGATTTTACACATCTTCTCAAATTCAAAATCTATTAAATCGTGGTGACATTTCCGAAGGTGATTTAATTAATGGTACGAGTTTAACAAAGGAATTAATCACCAGAATCAAAAAATATCAAAAAAGAGAAACACCATTCCACACTTGGAAAGACTTACCTGAATTACTTCCAGATAGGACTGATTTGTTTTTCTTTGGTCAACCAGGTTCTGGAAAATCATGCATCCTTGCGAGTTTATTTTTATATGCGAATTCAAAAAATCTAATTATTGAAAATACGCACAACGCTACAGGTACCAGATATAAAAACCAACTGATAGAGGAGCTTCGTTATGGCATACTCCCCCATTCGACAATTGCAGACGTTCAAAAAGGTGTTAATTATATTCCTTTTGAATTACTTGATAGCGAGGATAGAATTCACCCGCTCACATTCATTGAAATGTCAGGAGAATTGTTGAACAGAGCATATGAAGACGGTGAAATAACTGAAGCAAACCTTGCAGCACGTAGTATCCTGAAAAGTAAGAATAAAAAAATATTGTTTTTTGTTATAGATTACTATAGACACAAGCAATCCGATGACTTCTCAATGGAAGCTTCACAAGAGAGGGTACTTTGGCAAGTACGGACGGATTGTATATTATCATTTCAAAATCCGACCTATTTCCATCTCACGAAAACAAATTAGACCACGGAGAAGATTTTCTTTGGAGACATTATGGATCATTTCTACAAAATTGCCTTCGCAAACAAGAAAAATATCACAATAGATTTCAAACTGTGTTCTTCCCCTATTCTATTGGAAATGTGGAATTAAAAGATTTGCTCACATCTATAGATACAGAATGTCCGAAAAACATTTTTCATGCAATAAATGTGCATGCGCATTACAAAAACGAATCATCATTTTGGTCATTTTTTAAATAATTTTCACCATGCTACCTTCTAAAGATTTTGGTATTGTTATTTGGGGATTGAGAAATGGTTTCGAAAAAAAGATTGTAATTTCTCAAGAAGTGGAAGAAGTAATGAGCATTGTCAACGATGATATGCGGATTATTTGCAACGCCACCAACGAAAGATTCTATTGTGTCGATAGATTACCCAATTACAACATTTTCACCATTTTTAACTCTGATACATCAGATAATTTTGGTAGAAAAGCGTATATCGCTATTTCTTTATTCACGCCCGCAAATCGCTGTATTGCAGGGGACGTTGCCGACATTTTGTCGAAACTCATGAATTTTTATTCAAGTAAACAAGGTCGTTCTAGCGAGAACGTAA
>CAZLVX010000230.1:0-2051 GCA_964562965.1 uncultured Lishizhenia sp. | reverse complement strand
CTAAAGATGTGGATGTAGAACCTAATTTTCCAACGGAAAAATACGATTTTCAAACCACAGAATTAACTCACATATTAACGGTTGGAGCATCCACGAGAAATGACGACGAAAGCATAATTGCAGGTTTTTCTAATTTTGGAAAGAATCAAGTAGACGTTTTTGCTCCTGGTTTTGAAATTTACAATACTGTTCCTCAATCAACTTATATGAATTTACAAGGAACCTCTATGGCAGCACCTATGGTTGCAGGAATGGCAGCTATGTTATCTTCCTACTACCCAACCTTAACAATGGCCCAGATCAGAGAGTCAATTATGAAATCGGTGGTGGTTAAAAAACCTTTGGTAGATCGTTGCAATACCGGAGGTATAGTAAATGTGGTTAAAGCTGTGAAATATTGTAACAAGCTTGAAAAATCTAAGAAATAAGCTTTTATTCGGTTGTATTTTTCTGATTGGTTTTCAAAATTTTAGATGCCAATCAAAATTAGCTGACACACTTTATTTAAATACGGTTATAAACCAATGGCATCTTAACGCTGCAAATGCCCGATTAGAAGATTATTTTTCCGTATTGTCGAAAGATTTTGTGTTTCTTGGTACTGCTCCTGGTGAACGCTGGTCGAAATCTCAGTTCTACAGTTTTTGCAAACCATACTTCGATAAAGGAAAGGCATGGGACTTTAAACCATTTAATAGAAATTGGCATATAGATTATAAAAGAAAAATCGCCTGGTTCGATGAAGATTTATCTACGTGGATGGAAGGTTGTAGAGGAAGTGGAATTTGCATTTTTCATAAAGGAAGAATAAAAATTGCTTATTACAACTTGACTGTTCTAATCGAGAATGAGAAAATTCAATCATTTATAGAACTTAGAAAACAATAAATGTTTGTTAAAGACAACAAAATAGATACGTGTAAACACTATTTTTCAAGCCAATTAAAGGACAAATTTTCATCACTTGCCATTCAACAGATGTGGAAGACATTAATTTGTAAACGCTTTAACTGGAGTGGGGCAGAGTTGATATTAAATCAAAAAACAGCCCTTTCTGAGTCCGATTTACTATATGTTAGAGATTTTGTAAAGCGTCTTCAATCCAACGAACCATTCCAATATATTATCGGTGAAACTAGTTTTTATAATCTTACAATTTCATGTAATAGTTCCGCTTTAATCCCAAGGCCAGAAACTGAAGAGCTGGTAAATTGGATCAGAAATAGCACCGCTAATCCGTTGTCAATTCTGGATATCGGTACAGGCACCGGATGCATTGCACTTGCCTTAAAGTCAGTTTATTCCAATACCTATATTGAAGCTTGGGATATTTCAGACGATGCGCTTTTATTAGCTAGAAAAAATGCAATAAATCTAAACCTAACAGTTGATTTCAAAAATGTGAATGTTTTAAATACGACAAATCAAGATAGAAAATTTGATGTTTTTGTTTCCAATCCACCTTACGTTAAGTATTCAGAAAAACGGGAGATGGAACATCACGTAAAGGATTTTGAACCACACTTGGCTCTTTTTGTCGATGATGAGGATCCTTTAATTTTTTATAAGAAAATAGCTGATTTGGCCTTGCTAAATTTAAATCCAAATGGGTTGTTGTTTTTCGAAACTCACCATAAGTTTCATGATGAGCTGGAAAGAGAGATGAAGAAACGTGGATTTATAAACATTGAATTGAGGAAAGATTTACAAGGGTTAGATCGATTTTTGAAAGCGCAAATTCCTTAATTTTATCGTATGGTTGACAGTTCAATTCAGTCAAGAATTCAGTTATTAACGCGCGAATTACACGAGCATAATCATCGTTATTATATTGAAAATAACCCTCAGATTTCTGATTTCGAATTTGATATATTACTTAAAGAGTTGCAAGAACTCGAAGAAAAATACCCAGAGCTTTCTTTTGAAAATTCCCCAACAAAAAGAGTAGGAGGTGACATAACTAAAAAATTTGAAGTTGTAGAACATAAGTATCCCATGTTGTCTTTATCGAACACCTATTCTGAAGAAGAAATTAGAGAATGGGAGGAGAG
>CAZLVX010000229.1:0-2060 GCA_964562965.1 uncultured Lishizhenia sp. | reverse complement strand
GCCATTTTACCTCGCGCATTTTTAGCATACATCATCACCATCTTATAATTTCCGTCATTATATTCCTTGAAGTTGAGTGTAATTGTCCGAAAACCAAGATTTTTAAAATCCAGAACTTTGGCATATTCTTGTGAAGCAAGATTTACCAAAACATCATTTTCGACAAGATTTGATGTTAAAAACTGATGGATTTTCTCTTGCCAAAAGACGTATAAGTTTTTCTTTAGATTTGAAGGCGCAAAAGGTAATCCGATTTCTAGGCGATAAGGACTAACGATATCGAAAGGTTTTAAAATGCCATATAAACCAGAAAGAATAAAGAGATTGTGTTGAAGTTTCATATAATTATTTCTTTCTAATGATTCAAAATCAAAAGCCTTAAATGCCTCGCCTGCATACATCGTAATGGCATGAAAAGATAATGCGTTTTCCGGATTCATTTTCCAATTTTGAAATCGTTCATATGTCAAGTTAGCTAGCTCCTTGGAAATATGCATAAATTCAACCAATTCGTTTGTTGTTTTTGTTTTTAATTGATCTACTAAGTATTTTGCTTCTTCATTAAAACAAGGTGTTGAAACAATTTCGTAACGTTTAGGTGTAGGATTTATGTTTTTTGTTGGAGAAAGAAAAACTTTATAACTCATTGTGTTGTTATTTACGACGAAATTAATTGAATTTTTGGTGAATTTTCCTAACTTCACCATGCTAAACAAAAACTATGAAAAAACTCATTATCTCCATTTTTGGCGTATTTTCTTTCGCCTCCTTAAACGCTCAGCAATCTGAATTTATAGGAACTGTTGCCCCAACTGTGAGCTACATGATTCCTGCACCAGCAAACTGGGTACAACCAAAGAATCAAGTGATTAAGCCGAACTTTAAAGGAAGAGACTTAATTGAAGTTGATAATTCAAATACACATAATCCCGATTGGGCATGGCAGCAACATGAGACCACAGAAAAGATTGCAGCTGCAACAAAATTATGGGATGTACAAGGCCTTGGCTCGAATATGTCACCTCCGGACCCATCAGGTGAAGCCGACAGTTTATATTATATTCAAGCAACAAATTCAGGAGGTGGAGCTGTTTATCGTATTATGAATAAAAACACAGGTGCAACGGTCGGTAATACATCCTATGTAATGCAAACGCTTGGAGGTCAATCTGGTCTAGGTGACCCTATAGTCTTATACTATAAACCGGCAAGGAAATGGTTTCTTACTGAATTTTCATCTTCAGGAAACAAGCTTATCGTTCACGTTTCTCAAACTAGTAATCCTCAAGGAGCATATTGGACGTATACGTTCACATGTACCCAATTCCCTGACTATCCAAAATGGAGTTTTTGTCAAGCATCCGATGCATTTTTAGTAACAACAAATGAAGGTGGACCTCCTACAACGTATGCTATGAAATTATCCACATTGTTGACAGGTGGAACATCACCCTTTATAAAAATTGCAATTGGCTATTCATTAAATGGTTTTGGTTTTCAATCCATAACGCCAGTTGATCTAGAAGGAGACAATCCTGCACCGACGGGAATGAAACCGCTCTTTGTTAGACACCGAGATGATGAATCACATACGAATGGCACTCCGGATAGTGGCACAAACGATTGGATCGAGTTGTGGGAAATGACCATAAACTGGACAAATAATACTGCTACAGTAGCGAAAATACAAGATATTTCAATTGCGGAGATAGATTCTAAATTATGTGGTCTAACCAGTTTTGCTTGTATAAAACAACCGGGTACCACCAATACATTAGATCCACTTAGAGAGACTGTAATGTACAAGGCACCAATGAGAGTTTTTGATACGCATCAAGCTATGGTACTCTGTTTATCGACTGATGTAGACGGTGCAGACAGATCAGGAGTTCGTTGGATAGAATTGAGACGGAACCCTGGCGTCACAACTGCAACTTGGATAAAATATCAAGAAGGCACTTACGCTCCTGGAACGGGAACTAGTCGTTGGATGCCGGCCATAAACATTGATAAATGGGGAAATATCATAATGGCATATTCTACTTCGTCAAATACTTCAG
>CAZLVX010000228.1:343-2093 GCA_964562965.1 uncultured Lishizhenia sp. | reverse complement strand
GGGTATGTCTTTTATAGGTTCGATTTTCTATCTTTTTAACGGTTTAGTGTTGAGACAAAACAAGAAGAATGTTGTAAATCAATGCTAAAGAAAACCTGTTTTAAAAGCCAATTCTATTAATCTATTTCTTTACATCTGAATTGATTATTAACGGATTAAAAATTTAAAATGGCTAGACAATCAGGCTTAATTAAAATTAAAGGGACATTGGATAATGTTTCCTTTTACAAGACCAAGGATGGTGACTTGGCGCGCATGAAAACTTCGGTGGATGCGAAACGAATTGCAAATGATCCTGCATTTGAGAGAACTCGGGAGAATGGTGCTGAATTTGGGAGCTCTGCAAAAGCAGGAAAATTGACGCGTGATAACCTCCGACCTATTTCGATGAATGCAACGGATGGAAGAGTTGTGGCGAGAATGACTAAGATCATGACTCAAATTAAAAACTTGGACACTACGTCTGCACGAGGCGCACGAAATGTTGGTGTTGCGATGGCTACTGCCCCAGCAAAAGCCTTGTTAAAAGGATTTGAGTTTAATGGTGATGCGATGTTGAGCAGCATGTTGTTCAAACCTTGGGCGGTGAACACTTCTACGGGTGTGATTTCTATTACTGGTCTTGTGCCAACTTTAGACATTGTCTACCCTGATGGTGCAACTCATGTTAGTTTCTCCGGTGCATATGCAAATATTAACTATGCTACCGGTGTGGCCGATGTTAAAATGACCAACGTGCAGAACTTACCTATTACTGCAACCTCATCAGGAATTACTTTAACCCCTACTGCTGTTCCAACAGGTACAGGTGCGAAAATTTTCTTGTTGAAGATTGAGTTTTTCCAAATGGTAAACAATATGCAGTATAGCTTGAAGAATGGTGCGTATAATGGATTGAAAATTATCGAGGTAATCTAAGAGGGGTATGAAAAATAAAGTGGATTTAGATAAATTGGTTTCTATCCTGGAAAGAGCAAAAACCGATACTCCTCCTTTCTTTAAGAAATTGAGATTGATTGGCTTGGTAGCTGTAACGATTGGAACATCTATCATGATGGCTCCTATTGCTGTGCCCGCTGCAATAACCACCATTGCAGGGTATGTTTTATTGGGTGGAACTGTTTTAACGGCTGTAAGCCAAGTAACTATTAACGAAGAATAAAAAAACCATGGAAAATTGTATTAAAAACGACCTTATCTTGAATGTTAAAAAGAAAGACATTCGAAAAATTAAAAGCGGTGCTGAATTAAGCGGAAAAGTGAATGTTATGGATGTTTCTGTTTTTGAAGATGAAACGGATACGCATGAAATCTTGGAAGTTTCTCTTGTGCTAACCAACAAACAAAGTGAACAACCAATTTCTGTTCCTGCGTAATGAATCACGGGAATGACCATACCACCATTTGGGGAACTCTCTCCGGAACTGCGTTGGGGATTGCAGCAACTATTTCAAGTTTTGATATTGTGAAAACGATCATTCTAGGGGCAATTGGAGCAACAGTGAGTTTTGGAGTGAGTCTCTTGTGGAATAAGGTGGCTAATTTTTTTAAACAACAATCAAAAAATTAAAATATGAGTGAGATTATTGATGGTGGTTGCACCAATTCAGATTTGATTCTGAATGTTCGTAAGAAAACAATCCGCTTCAAAGCTGGAGCAGATGTAAGTTCAAGCGTAAACAAAATGGATGTGAATGTCCTGGAAGACAAGGATGAAAAGTTTGAAACTTTAGAAGTGGAAATCAAGCTT
>CAZLVX010000228.1:0-333 GCA_964562965.1 uncultured Lishizhenia sp. | reverse complement strand
AAAGTTAGACGCAAAAATGTCATTCGTTTTCATGCTGGATCTGAATTGAGTTCGAGTGTAAACAGAATGAATGTTGATGTTTCAGAGGATCGAGATGAGCGTTTTGAAACGCTTAGCGTACAAATTTCTCTGTCAAAAGAAATATGTAGTAAAGAACCTGAGAAACCTATACTATGACAGAGAATTGCAAACAGAATGACTTTGATTTGAAAATCAGTTGCAAGAAATCAATACGTTTTAAAGCCGGGGCGGAATTAAGCTCCAGCGTGAATAAAATGGATGTTGATGTATTCGAGGACAGGGATGAGAAATTTGAAATGTTGGTTGTCAAGA
>CAZLVX010000227.1:0-2113 GCA_964562965.1 uncultured Lishizhenia sp. | reverse complement strand
AGTAAAGCAAATATAAATCCTTTAATAGCCGTACCTCCAAAAAAGAATATAATAACCAAAACTATGATTGTTGTAAACGATGTATTTAACGTTCTGGACAAGGTCGAATTTAATGCGCCATTAATTTCCCCTTTGAAATCTGCATCTTTTTTCCAAGATAAATCTTCTCTAATTCTATCGAAGACTACCACGGTGTCGTTAATTGAATACCCCACCACCGTCAGTAATGCTGCCACCAAGGCTTGATCCATATCCATATTGAAAGGTAATATTCCATTGAATAAAGAAAATATACCTAGGACAATCATAACATCATGAAACAATGCGATAATTGCACTTAATGAATATTGCCATGTACCAAATCGTATAAAAATATAAAGGAAGATTATGGCCAATGATATCGACATGGAGATGACCGCACTACTTTTGATTTGATCTGCAACATTCGATGACACGTAACGGTCATTTTCAAAATCTATTTTGGCTTTACCTAATTCAGATTCGGAAAGTGCCAAACCATCCTTCAATGCTTTATTAACCTTTGCTTCACCTTCTGGATCGGATAATAAATAATTCGTAGTTATCTCCACTACGTTATTTGAGGACTTAGTTTTAACCTCGATTGATGCTCCAGGCATTGTAGTTGCCAAGTTCTCTTTGATTTTTTCGATTTGATCGGAAGCTGATTTTTCAAATGTTACAGGTACCGTTCTACCTCCCGAAAATTCAACAGATTGATTGATGCCTTTTGTCATAACAAGAATAATCGAACCAACCACAAGAGCTCCTGAAATTAAATAGGCCAACCTTCTTTTATCGACAAAATTGATGTTAATGTTTTTGAAGGCATTCTCTGTCAGTTTAGAAGAAAATGAAATAGATTGTTTCCTACCCATCATCCAAGTGAAAATCAATCTTGAAATGATTACTGCTGAAAATACGGATGAAAAAATACCAATGATTAGAGTGGTTGCAAATGATTCTATTGGTCCAGTTCCAAAAATCTTTAATACGATTGCCGTTAACAAGGTAGTAACATTTGCATCGATAATAGACGAAAGCGCTTTACTAAAACCTGCGTTCAAAGCAGATTCTTGATCTTTTCCATTTGAAAGTTCTTCACGCACACGTTCGTAGATAAGTACATTGGCATCTACTGCCATACCAATGGTAAGAACGATACCTGCTATCCCTGCCAACGTTAACACAGCGCCAAAAGAAGCAAGAGCTCCGAAAATGAACAACATGTTTGCAAAAAGGGCGATATCAGCAACAATTCCCGCTTTACCATAATAAAAATACATGTAAACAAATACCACCAATAGTGCTATACCAAATGAAATTAATCCTGCACGTGTATTCTCTTCTCCAATAGTAGGTCCAACCTTTGTTTTTTCAACAATTATACACGGAACGGGTAATGAACCTCCGTTAAGCAGTCCTGCTAAATCTTTAGCTTCTTCGAATGAAAAGTTTCCAGAAATTTGAGATTTCTTACTTAAAACTTCATTCACCACTGGAGCACTATACACCACGTTGTCCATTGAAATAGCAACAGGTTTTCCAATGTTCTTTTTGGTCATTTTGGACCAATTAACCGCACCTTCATCAGTCATTTCAAGATCAACAGTGATTTTCCCTGTCTGAGGATCATATCCTTGGGAGGCCTTATCTACATCCTTTCCACTAACTTCAGCTTCTCTATCTTTAGGAACTTCAACCGCATACAAGAAAAAACCTTCTTTTCCCGTATCGCCAATTTTTTCTGGCTTAGCAGACCACATTAACTTCATATCTGATGAGAAAGATCGCGAAACATCATTTCTTTTCAATAAAGTTTCTACCACATATTTATCTTTCTGAGCGACGTAACCGATCGGACCACCCATATTTTCAATCTTCAAGTAGTCGAACAAACCTTTACCTGCACCCTTGGCTTTATCTAGGTTCAAGGTATCTTCCTTTTCTAATTCAGCAAGTGATTTTTCTTTTTGTCGCGAAACTCGGTCTGCCTCTTCAAATTGCTTTCCTAAGTCTGGTTTGGCATACAAAGCGTAGAATTCAAGATTAGCAGTTGATTTTAATTTTTCTGCCACTGTCGCTTCATCTTGCA
>CAZLVX010000226.1:0-2151 GCA_964562965.1 uncultured Lishizhenia sp. | reverse complement strand
TAACCCAATTCTGACATGAGTTTCATCTCCAATTCACCATTAAACATATTGAAATAGGGCGTGCCTTGAAAAATATCTCCACTGTCTAAAAGTAAAACATGTTCTTCGTTTTGTCTTATTTTCTGAATCAACGCATGCCTCCTCGAAACACCACCCATTCCTGGGAATTTCGCGTGATTAATCGGAAAAGGGTCAATATTCGAATGCGTGTCGTTGGTATGAAGTATAGTGAGTTTTGTTGTTTTCTTTTTCGAAATTAATTGGCCAAAACCATTAAAACTAAGCAATACGGCCCCAGAACCTAAAGTAATATTCTGTAGAAATTTCCTGCGATTCATTTTACAAATCGGACTTCATTATTAGAAACTAAAATACCTTCTTGTTTGGCGTGATCAATCAGCACATCTCTCATCAACTTTCCGGTATGGTTAATTATTTTACCTTTTTTCAGGAAGTCCATTTTATCGCCTGCATTTGCCAAATAATCACTTGTAATTACCATACATGTTTTCGCTCCTTCACGTATAGAATTTAATTTCAATTTTCCCTTTTCTACCCTGCAATTGGAGATAGGTTCGCCTCCTGTTTTTGCTATATAAGTAGCGATATCCTCTAAAGCTTCAATCGGTAGTTCAATCCAAACAATGGTATTATCAAAAGGCATGAGCTTGTAGAAATCACCTAAAGTAAGCTCTCCTTTGCCAAGGCTTGACCTAATTCCACCAGTATTCAATAAACAAATAGCAGGAGTTGACAATCGAACCGTCTGCGTTTGTTGAATAAAAATTGCATCGGCTACCCAGTTCATTAAATTGGAGGAAGGACGTTGAGCTACAAAATTTGTATCAGCTTTGGCAATAACTTCACTCATTATCGCACTCATCGAATCTCGAAAGGGTTTTATAATCTCCTCTGTGTCGGCTGAGGATTCAATCTGAGGTGTAATTGGAGCGCTTGAAGTTTCTATTACTAAATGCGAAGAGCAAGCCAATAGACTTGCTCCAACACATACAATTATATAAAGTTTAAACATTATTCAATGATAAAGGACGATTGCACCGTTCCTAATTCTGTGCCAACTTTTAAGATATAAACTCCCGATTTGAATTTATCCGCAGATAGCTCCAAAACAGGTAAGTTTAAAGTAGTAGCCGACATAATCTCTCTTCCTTGTGCGTCAGATACTGAATATGAAACGATGTTCAATCCATTAACTTGAGCATACACTTTATTATTTGAAGGAACAGGGAATACTGAGAAATTAGCCTCTAACTTTTCTTGTAATCCCACTTGACATGCATCATAGGTCATGTTTGAAAAATTCACATGGCAAACAAAATCAGTTGAATCGATATACGGATTTCTATTGTTCTGAAGTGAATATATATATTCGTGACGAGCAATTTCATAGTTATCTGGCAAATCTGCATAATGCCATTGTTTCAAAATATCTTGATTTTGATTTGTCGGAATTTGCCAGTTGTTGCCTGATTGACCGTTGTAGCAAGTTGCCATATAGAAAATAGCTCTTGCGGCGTTACCTCTTTGCTCAGGTCGCGGAGTAAAACACAATTGATTGGAACTGTTATATCCAACTGAACAACCTAAATAGGTAAATACAGTATTTCCTGTAATAATATCTAGAGGCAAATTACTTCTTGGCGTATTCGCATTTTGAAGATTGGTTGGGTATAAATTATGTTGGTCGTTGTATTCTTTTTGTTCAGGATTGTCTGCAGGGAAAGTCGGCATCCAAGAATGAGAATAGGTATGCTCTCTTGAATATCCGGTCGCTGTCCAGTCAAAAGGGTCATTAAATACTTTTCTTTCACCAGAATATACACAAACAACATAGGATTGACCAGCAGTAGTATCACGAATCTCAAATTGATTCATCATTGTAGTTTTGTAATTAAAATAAGACACAAAATTATGTGGATTAATTAATGCAGATAGATTTGAAAGAAATGAGGAGGAATTGGAGTTAATTCCATTGTAGTAATTTCCAATTTGAGCTCCTTGACTCGTCACGTTTCCTGTTGCGGGAGCAGTTGTTTTGTAGTTTTCAAATCCATCTGGACCATTGAATGCATACACAGCGAAATGGTAATTTTGGTTAGCAATGACATGACGCGGGGTGAAGCTCATTCC
>CAZLVX010000225.1:667-2154 GCA_964562965.1 uncultured Lishizhenia sp. | reverse complement strand
ATAACGTTTTGGCGCTTGGCGCAGTGGCCGATTTCGGAGCACAAAATTGTCAATACATCACAAAAGTTGATGTGAGGTAGAATGTTCAATTAACTACGTCACCCGCCATTGAGCCAAACGCATGTTATAGGCTGCCATACTTTGTCTTCCCATTTTCAAAGCTAATAGTAATGTTTTTTGTCTTTATTTTCTTGTCAGTCAATATTTTTTTGTTTGCGTTATATGTTTGGTCGTCAAGTCTTACGATTATTGTTGGTGTCTTGTTTTCGTCTATTTCTGCCACTACAAAACCGATTACTGTTTTTGCAAGATCCTCAGTGTCAGTAGCTGTTAGAAAAGGAAAGTCAGATTGAATGAAGTTAAAATCTCTTGATTTTTTGTCTGAGCTTAAAACCACTTGCAAAAAATAGTATAAGTGGACACCACCTGTCCCAACAAAATAAAATTCGTCTTTTATTCCGTCTTTGTCGAAGTCCCAATTATTTGAATAGTTATGAATTTGGGAAATGTCGTCATAACTGTATGTCAAGGTAGGGTTTGATTTACGATAACTTTCTTTAAATGTATTTGAAGGAATGTCAAGACTGTCTGTCTGTTGAGAAAAAACAGTTAATGTAACTATGGTCAGAATTAGTGTAAAAAGAAATTTCATTTTTAGTGTCTTATTTCTCAATTGTCAAATTTGTACTGTCGTGTCGAACGGTTGCCTATAACGGACTACGAATAAAAGTAGTAGCGCGACCTTGATTAAATGTACTGAACTTAATGCTAACCCACCAAGCCGAACAAAAATATTTTTAATAAATTTCTGTGTTTAAATATTTTTTGTGCGGCGCTGCCGCTATGAAACACTTAAAATTGGAGAACCTATGCGCTATAACTTTTTATGCGGTGTTATGGGTAGTTTTTCACGAAATCCAATCTAGGACTCGAAAGAACTCAACGCCATCAATCGAATATATGCGACCTCCGTGTCCACAGGTCGGTCCACATACATATGAATAAGTTAGGCGTGTTAAATTAGGTATAAGGGATTTTTTTTCTTTGCTGTAAATAATACATTGTCCTTTGTCGATTAGGTCGGTCATTCGATATTCCAAACGATCATCAAGTTTGTTTTGGAGAGCAAGCTCAATTACATTAATACTAGATGTGTCTGATTTGGATTTTACAAGTTTCAAAAGTTCTTTGTCGCTTTTAATGTGTGGATGCATTTTAAGCCATTCCTCCATATTTTTTTCAAATAATTCATAAGAAGACTTGATTATAATTTGTTCGTTTTCAAACAAAATTAGTTCGCATTGAGTAGTCAATTCCTGTAGTAAATTTATAGTCGTGTCTACTTCTGAAACAGATTCGGTATTCTGCCCGTAGCCATTACTTGTAAGGATACAAGTCGAAATAAGTATGTATATCAAAAAAGGTCTCATATCAATTTTAATTACCCATAACGGTTTGCAGCTACCCGAAGGTGGCGATTTCGAAGC
>CAZLVX010000225.1:0-657 GCA_964562965.1 uncultured Lishizhenia sp. | reverse complement strand
TATTTTTATTGCAGCTTTCTTAAATGATAATTTTTTGTCGCTCATTGTCTGTTTTTATAAATTGGGCATAACGTTTTGCAAACAGGCGCAGGCGGCTAACACGTGCGAACGTTTGCCGCTTGAGCTTGTTTGTTGTTATCGCTTCGGTGTTCTTTTTCGTCTGTTGGTCTGTCGGTCATTTTGGTGTTGAGCGTCGGCATTATGCTATAAAAATGTGATTTGTGAATAATGTATGAGGGGCACTCACAAGATTAATGTCAAATTTCAAAGATGGCTCCACTCTTGAACTTGCATTGTGAATTCTGAATGATATTTGCCATCCTTCATTTAAAGAAACCAATAAAGTCGTTGTTGAGTTATCTTGATATACAATTTCAATTAATCGTGATGGTAATTTAAGTTTAGGAATCTTTGCTTTAGGCTTTTTGCTTTCAAATGGCAAATTCAATGTTCCGTTTAGATTATATGCTTGAATCTCAACTTTTTTCTTGCCTTTTATTACTTTATAAAAATCTTCGTTACCAATCAAATATTGAACAAGGTTCTCAGCTACGATGTTTGGATTATCACTGTCAAGACGTAAAAGTTCCTTTCTAAATGCATTTAATATTGGAATATAAACGACTTGATGCATATTCTCAATGGAAGTCCATTTGG
>CAZLVX010000224.1:0-2167 GCA_964562965.1 uncultured Lishizhenia sp. | reverse complement strand
ACTATTACAAAACCTTTTGCATCTTTTTCAATGGATAATGTAATTTGTAACGGAGATTCTTTACTCACGGTAAATTCATCCACAGGCGTAGCGCCTTTAACATACGAATGGTTTGACGTAAATCCAGTGGGAGCAACTGCAATTTCAACGGATACCAATGCTACTGCCTCCTTTACCGTTTCTAATGTTCCTTTTGGGCAAACAAGTGCCGTTAGTCCTTTGTATTTAGTTGTAACCGATGGTAATGGCTGTAAAGATACTGTCAGTAATTTGTTGAGTATTTCTATTCCTTGGGCTGTCCCGAATTACTCGTTTTCAGGCGCCGCAATTGGGCCAAACGGAGAATTTGTATGTCCTCCACTTTTTGGAGCTTACATTGACTCTTCATTTTCATATGGAAATATCGTTGAATGGAATTGGAACTTTGGAAATGGAAATCAATCCGTTCTACAAAATCCAAGTAATACATATGCTCTTCCAGGAACTTACGATCTTTTTTTAGAAGTGACCGATGAAAACGGATGTAAAGCTGATACTACACTTCTTGAGTACGTTACCATTGGAGGTCCTTATGGAGAGCCCGATTGGCTACAACAGGTAGGACAATGTGCTCAAGGTGCATTATTCGTAGTGAATAATGCCTTAAATGTTGACAGTTCATATTGGGAATTAGGAGATGGCGGAACCCTTTCTGATACGATTGGTTTCTTTTACAATTACGGAGAACCAGGGACGTATACACCGGGGGTTTATTTATACGATAGTACCGGTTGTGAAGTCTTCTACCCTCTCGATCCGATAACGGTTCTTGATGACGGTCTAAATGCATTATTCACAGCAACTCCGAACCCTGCGGAACAAGATGAAACAATTACATTTGTAGATGGTTCAACCTCTCAACAATCTACAGTAGTTTCCTGGATTTGGGACTTTGATCAGGATGTGATAAATAGTTTTTCGGATACAAACCAATATTATGCATTTCCGCTCGCAGGTCAATATACCGTGACCTTAACGGTTTACGATGCATTGGGCTGTGAAGATGACTATACGTTAATAATTAACATTAAGGATCCAGATATTTGGGTTCCTAACGTAATTACCACAAATGATGATGGCATCAATGATTTGTTTACATTGCCATTCGATGGTTTTAAAGATTTCGAAATCGTTATCGTAAATAGATGGGGAAATACCATTCATGTTGGAACAAGAGATCCGTTAAACCCTTTATTGCTTTGGGACGGCACAACAGACTCTTCCGGTGATAAGGTAGTAGATGGTGTCTATTTTTGGCATTTAACTGGTACAATGCTCGGCGGTACAAAAGTAGACAAACATGGAAATGTTACCGTTCTAGAGTCAGGACAATAATGTTAGCCTTCTTGGGATTCGAAATTTTCATCCACCAATAATTCATTTGAAAGTGCCGCAGAAACGGCAAGTTCATCGCAACGTTCATTTTCGGGATGACCTGCATGACCTTTTACCCAATTAAATTGTAGTTGAAACTTAGCATGAATGGCTAAATAACGCAGCCATAAATCTTCATTTTTTTTACCCTTAAAGTTTTTCTTTTGCCAAGCAAAAACCCACCCTTTTGTGATGGAATCAATTACATACTTAGAGTCGCTGTGAATACAAACTATATACTTATTCGTGGTGAGGTGCTCAAGGCCTACAATTACAGCTAACAATTCCATCCTATTATTGGTGGTTCTCCGAAAACCTTGACTTAGTTCTTTTCGTTTTCCTTGAAATTCTAAAATTACCCCGTATCCACCTGGTCCAGGGTTACCCCTCGACGAACCGTCCGTATATATATTGACAATAGACACTACTTTTTGAGTCTTTTTGGATTTTGTGTAAGAAAACTAGCCCACCCCTTTCCTTTTGATTTGTTGTGTTCCCCTACTCCTTTAGAAAAATGATGGCAAACGGCTACCGCCAAACCATCGGTTGCGTCCAAATATTTAGGCATTTCAGGAAAACTCAACAATGTTTGAAGCATTGCTGCAACTTGTTCTTTGGATGCGCTTCCACTACCTGTTATCGCTTGCTTTATTCGTCTCGGGGAATATTCTTCAAAGGGAATGTTGTGATTCAAACAAGAGGCAATTGCGACTCCCTGTGCTCTTCCAAGTTTTAACATCGACTGAACGTTTTT
>CAZLVX010000223.1:0-2206 GCA_964562965.1 uncultured Lishizhenia sp. | reverse complement strand
TTGTTCGATTTCTTAGACTGAAGGGTCACGATGTTGTTTTCATTTGTGGAAGTGACGAACATGGGGCGGCAATTACTTTACGAGCAAAAAAGGAAGGTATTTCACCTCAAGAAATTGTAGATAAATACAATGAGATGATTGGCAAAGCGTTCCAAGATTTCGGAATTTCTTTTGACATTTTTCACCGAACCTCTGCGCAAATACATCACGAAACGTCACAAGACTTTTTCTTAAAACTTCACGAGAAAGGAAAGTTCATCGAAGAAGTCTCGGAGCAATATTACGATGAAGAATTTCAGCAATTTTTGGCCGATCGCTACATAACAGGTACTTGTCCCAAATGTTCGAGCGATGGAGCTTACGGAGATCAATGCGAAAAATGCGGAAGTGACTTGAGTCCAACTGATTTGATCAATCCAATTTCTACGCTTAGCAATAAAACTCCGATTTTAAAATCCACCTCTCACTGGTATTTACCGATGGATCGCCATGAAGAATGGTTGCGCGAATGGATTCAGAATGGAATATTAGATGGAGAACCTCAACACAACCCAAAAGAATGGCGTAATCAGGTTATCGGGCAATGTATGTCCTGGATTAACGGAGGTCTAAAACCGAGAGCCATGACACGCGACTTAGACTGGGGTGTAAAAGTTCCTCTTCCGAATGCGGAAGGAAAAGTACTTTATGTTTGGTTGGATGCGCCTATCGGCTATATTTCAGCAACGAAGCAATGGGCCTTAGACAATGGTAAAAATTGGAAAGACTATTGGTGTAAAAAGGAAGCAGGAAATCGTAAATTGGTTCATTTCATTGGTAAAGACAACATCGTTTTTCACGCGATTATTTTCCCTATTCTACTCAAAGATCATGGAGATTTTATTCTTCCGGATAATGTTCCTGCCTACGAATTTTTGAATCTGGAGGGCGATAAATTTTCTACTTCACGAAATTGGGCAGTTTGGTTGCATGAATTTATTGAAGCACATCCAAATCGCATCGATGAACTGAAATATGTATTAACAGCGATTGCTCCAGAAAGCAAGGACTCTGAGTTTACTTGGAAAGAGTTCCAAACCCGTGTGAATAGCGAACTGGCAGATATCCTCGGTAATTTCGTTAACAGAACTTTGGTTCTAACTCAAAAGTACTACGAAGGAATCGTTCCAAGCCCAGGAGAATTTACTGCCGAAGATAAAGAACTCATAACGGAGATTGAAGCTATTCCTGCGAAGATTGAAACGCTCATGTACGCCTACAAGTTGCGAGAAGCACAAACAGAATGGATGAATTTGGCTCGACTGGGAAATAAATACCTGGCGGATCAAGAGCCTTGGAAACTCATTAAAACGGATCCGGAACGCGTAAAAACAATTCTCTACCTTGCCAACGTTTTAACCACGCAGCTCGCTTTGATGGGTCGACCATTTCTTCCAACAACAAGTGAACGATTAGCCTCGATGTTGAACATTGATATCACGAATGTTTCTTGGGATTCAAAACCAGCAGATATTCTTTCTCAAGGACATAAAATCGGCACACCTGAAATATTATTCACGAAAATCGAAGATTCCTTAGTTGAAGAAGAGCGTGCAAAACTAATGAGCCATAATTCCACCGAAACATCTAATTTTCCTCCTATGAAAGATTCCATTTCCTTTGATGATTTCACAAAACTTGACATGCGTTTGGCTACCATAAAACACGCAGAAAAAGTTGAAAAAGCCGATAAATTATTGAAGTTAACAGTGGTAACAGGTATTGACGAACGCACGATAGTATCGGGAATTGCAGAGCATTACTCACCAGATGAAATCATAGGAAAAACGGTTTTGGTTTTACTCAATTTGGAACCAAGAAAAATTCGCGGTATCGAATCGCAAGGCATGGTCTTAATGGCGGAAGACGAGGCAGGAACCTTGAGTTTTTTAGCTCCTGAAAAAGCTTTTGAGGCAGGTCCAACGGTTAGATAATCCAAAGATTTGTTAATTGACTTGCAAGAACGGGTAATTTGACATATATTTGTACCCTAGTTCTCAACGGAGAATTTCAAATTGAAATAACAAGTAAAGATATATTGCGGGGTGGAGTCCGCCGCGGCGGAGCAGTTCGTCGGGACACAACCCTCAGCAATATTGAAATAAAACAAAAGATACATTGCGGGGTGGAGCAGTTGGCAGCTCGTCGGGCTCATAACCCGAAGGTC
>CAZLVX010000222.1:0-2211 GCA_964562965.1 uncultured Lishizhenia sp. | reverse complement strand
AACATGTCCCACAATGATTTTACGTTTATCGTTCCGTGGGTTTTTGTAGATTATCTTATAGGTATAAACTCCTTCTTGAACATCTCTTCCGTTCATTCCATAAGATCCATCCCATCCTACTTTGGCATCATGCGTCTCGAAGATGATTTCTCCCCAGCGATTGAAGATCAACATTTCAAAGTTATATGGGTCAAATCCTGATGTAAATACCGGCAAGAACATTTGGTTAAAGTTATCCCCGTCAGGTGTAAATGTGTTCGGTATGTAGATGATCTCACCCTCCTCGAACTGTATGCTCACCTGATACGTGTCTTCACATCCTAATGCAGATATCGCCGTTAACGTTATCACCGTACCATTGGTTGTACTCGTATACGTGTGAACAGGATTCTCCTCCGTTGAACTTTGTCCATCTCCAAATTCCCAAATATACGTGCTCGCGCCTACGGTGTTGTTACTAAACGTCACCACTTGACTCGGTTCTGTGAAAATCGTCGGATTCGTCGTGAAAGATGCTACCGGCGGATTCTCCACACAAATGTAATCTTGAAGCGTTGCCGTATTTGTACATCCATTTTCAGTCGTTGTTAACGTAATGTCATAACAACCTCCCTGTGTGAACGTATATGCAGTTGTGCAGCCACTTATCGTCTGCCCATTACCCATACTCCAACTGCAGTTACTTGGGTTTCCTCCTGTACTCGCAAAATTAACGGTTAACGGAGCACAACCTGTTAACTGATCGCCACTGAAGCTAACTGTCGGTAAAGGATTAACCGTTACTGTTCCTGTAGCACTTTGACTTGTACAACCATTGAGTGTGTACGTTACAGAATAAGAACTTGTTGCTGTAGGCGTAACAGTTATGGCATTGGTAGTTTCACCAGTTGGTGACCATACGTATGTTCCGCCTGCGGTTGAAGGTGAAGCTGTTAGCGTTGCGCTCTCTCCTGTACAGATAACGGCACTATTAACACTCACGGTTGGTAGTTGATTAACAGTAACCGTTCCTGATGCACTTGGACTTGTACAACCATTGAGTGTGTAAGTTACAGAATATGTTGTTGTAGAAGTGGGTGAAACACTGATCGTATTTGTTGTGGAAGGATTATTTGTCCAAGCATATGTTCCTCCCACAGCACTTGGCGTTGCTGTTAATGTTGCGCTTTGCCCTGAACAAACTGTTGCGCTACTAACACTTACCGTTGGTACTGCATTTACCGTTACTGTTCCACTTCCCGTCGCATTACACCCATTCAATGTATACAATACATTGTAATTCGTCGTTGTCGTTGGACTTACCGTTATACTCGATGTGCTCTGTGAATTACCCCATAACAACGTACCGCCCGCTGGTGTCACAGTTGCTGTCAAAGTCGCACTTTGACCTGAACACACCGTAGAACTATTCACACTAACCGTCGGAGTTGGATTAACTGTAACCGTGCTACTCGCAGTGGTTGAACAACCATTCAACGTATAAGTCAAACTGTAAGTGCTCGTCGCACTCGGGCTAACCGTGATACTTGGAGTAACCTGACCGCCAGGCTGCCATAAGTACGTGCCTCCCGGAGGGGCCACAGTAGCGTTCAAGGTAGCCGACTGTCCTGAACATATCGTCGGAGTATTCAAACTCACTGTTGGCGTCTGATTAACCGTTACGGTTCCTACTGTTGGGCTCGTAGAAACTCCATTCAACGTATACACACACGTGTAAATCGTATTCGTTAATGGTGATACCGTGATGCTCTGCGTAATCTGTCCTCCCGGTGACCATAAATACGTCCCTCCTGCAACACTCGGTGTCGCTGTAAGAGTAGCTGATGATCCACTACAAATCGTTGCACTGTTAACAGAAAGTGTCACCGCATTCACAATAATGGTTGTTGTAGCTGTTGCCGTACAGTTATTGCCTATATCATAAGTTACTGTGTACGTAGTTGTCGTACTTGGTGATGCATTCACTACTGAGCCGGTCGTATTATCTAATCCTGTACTTGGACTCCAAGTATAAGTACCTCCTGTAGGAGTTCCTGTTGCTGTCAACTGTGAGGATTGTGCTACGTTTATTGTACTTAAAGTCGATGTAAGCAATACCGATGGAGCTGTGCCTGTTACATCCCAAATACATGTTGTAGCATTCCACGTAGCTGTCTCATAACACGCTACCGTTGGGGCTGGTGGTTGTGTGCCTGTAATGTCATACGTACA
>CAZLVX010000221.1:0-2219 GCA_964562965.1 uncultured Lishizhenia sp. | reverse complement strand
GTTACCGCCGTCGTAGTAATAGAAGTGCTATTTGCTTCAATAGAAATACGACGCCCATCAGACATAGGAAAGAAAGTGCCTTGAGGACCAGAATTATTTTTTGCAACAATTCTCATTGGTTTGTTAATACCTGCTATATAACCAGGGGGCCTTCCCAATCCATCAATATCCTTATTATAGTAGTGGAATGTTGTCCTCCGGAAGAAGAGGGATTCGAACCCTCGGACCTGTTCAAAGCATATTAATTTAGTTGGACTGAAATTACCTCTCACTGCCCTAAAATAGGGAATTTCCAACAGCTTTGCAATTTAAAGTCTCAACATTTTCATTCCGGACAGTTCATTGTTCACCCACTAATAGTCCTTTTTCACATTTGGCCTGTTCGGGTTTCTGGCAATCGCGCAAGCTGAGTCCGGAATTTACCGGACAGCTTTCGAGTAAATCATCAGTTATCCTTTGATATTCCTCCTCAATTTGATTCGAAAATTGTGAACTCCATATCTCAGTTCAGTCACGTGATAAACGAATTCCACGAAATAATTCACGATGAACGCGTACGCAATGTTCATTACAATCGTTTAAGCCAATTTTTAAAATTCGTACTATTAATATTTAAGTATATAATATATAATGAACCATAAAAATTCCCGCTATCCACTTGCATTAAAATTAGCAGTAAGTCTAGGCGAAGAAAAGGCTCTGTATTCGTCTCAAGAGCTTCATAAAATACCCACATCTACACTTTCTGACTGGAGAAAAAAATCACCTGATTTCTTCTATAATCAAATGCTTGACACAGGCGAGCAACAAGATTTAATAAAGCTATTCAATCGTCAAATGAAGAACAAGGATCGAGAAAAAGAACTGCTCGATACCTATGTCGCGTTCATTAACTTCATAAAAACTGCTATGGGGGAAAAGTCTTTTGACAAATTCCTTTCAAAAAACCGATTGAAATATGTCGCCTATGTAGAATCACTTCCCAAGCTGATCACTAGGAAGCACTTCTTGAAAATCACTAATGTAAGCACAACCAGATTTAGCAGCTGGGAGTTAGAGGCGAACGTTCATTGTTTATCTAGCGCAGATAATGTTTGCGTTAAACGCCGCCCTCGCCAACTAACCCAGAAAGAGAGGGACAATATTCAAAAAATTGTTGAAAAAGGTGGACCAAACAAATATGCTGTTTGGGCAATTAATTTAAAGTCTGGAAAATTAAAGTTTGGAATAACAACATTTTATAAATACTCGAAAGGGTTAAAAACGGAACACCAATTGAGGAAGGCCCCTCGAAAAGCCAATTTGGTTCGAGCAAGTAGACTGCATGAAATATGGCATGCAGACATCAGCGTTTTTAAGACCCTAGATGGAGTAAAGCACTACTTCTACTGTGTTATGGATAACTATAGTAGAGCGGTCTTAGCCTGGCGCCTCGCTGACAAGATAGATGACGAGATATCTGTTGCTGTACTTCAAGAAGCATTTGAAAATTCAAATCCGATACAACCCACTATTAAAGTTGAAAATGGGCAAGAGGAACTAGCCGTCCTTAAGTACATGACCGACGGTGGTTCCGAGAATAAAAAAATCCAAAGTAAGATCGTGTTCGCTGTGAATCATTTAGTGGCGTGGAAGAATATTCGTTCGTCCAACTCGATGATTGAGCGCGTCTTTCATACCATGAAGAATGAATACAAGTACATTCTGTACTCTTCAGACTTCACAGAATTGAAGGCGATACTTGAGCAGACCATTAATGCCTACATGGATCGTCCCCATTCTCAGCTTGGTATTTATTCACCTAGAGAAGTTATGTTGCGGCAATCTGGATGGTTCGATGAGAAATCTGCCCTTAAAGATGGAGCCATGAAGCGCCTCCATTCCAATCGAAATAATGGTTGTAAAAATTGCTCCTGTAGTGATAAATCTTCCTGCCTTAAGGAAGATCAGTTAGTGCAGCATTAATCTCTGTCGCGAGGTTGATTGATTTTTTTCGCTTCGCTCAAAAGATCCCGTGCCGGGATGGCTTCACTAAATCAAGTGCCCGCGGGCGCCCGTGGCGCACCGCCCGGTTTTTTATAGCCCGTTGGCGCTCTTGAACGAGTTCGATCGCACGGACCATAAAAAACCCGCGCCTCCTTGTGGAGGCGCGGGCACTTGATTTTTTGGCGGAGAGAGCGGGATTACCCTCCCTGCGGTCGGGTGATCCCCGTTGGGGG
>CAZLVX010000220.1:224-2251 GCA_964562965.1 uncultured Lishizhenia sp. | reverse complement strand
CACCATCGTTCCGCCAGAACCACCAAAACCAGATCCTCCAAAACCAGACCCTCCAAAGCCTGTTCCACCGAAGCCTCACCCTAAAGGAGTACCGTGCGATTCAGATACAAAATCTGGAGGCCCAGGAGTTACAGAAACCATTCATAATATCGGAAATAAATCAGGAAGAGTGAAAATAAATTTTGACATGGATACTCAACCTGACCGCTTAGAGGTATATTACGAGGGCAGAAGGATTAATAGTACGTTTGAGATTCCAGGTAATAGAAACGGGTATGTTGGGGGAGAATATCGTAACGGAGTCGGAGTTTTATCTTTTGATTACAAACACAATAAGGACATGTTTGTGAAGGTTGTTGTGACAGGCCCAACTGGCACAACATGGCGATACACATTAGGTTGTCCAGAATAAATATGACAGTAGTTTTTTCACATCAGATAAGTACCTATTCTTCTCTTTATTACGAGCAAGAACTTTTGATTTCGAAATCGGAATTAATACGTGTGTTTTTTCAACGTAACTTACCTTTTGATTTCAAAGAGCTTTTGGCTATTCCCATCGTCAAAGCTAATAAAGTGGAATGGAATACGATAGAAAAGATCAATTGGCAAGAATTAGATCAGCTATCTATTCTTGAAAAGGAATTTGCTTTAAAGCTCTACCACTCATACTTATTTGAGGTTGAAAAACTTGTCTTTGATTACGAACGAAGTGAAAATAGAGAATTTAGGGAATGGGGACAGTTGATTAAATTGGTCGTTACAAAAGAATCTAACAAAATTTTTTATTGCGATAATAAGATTTTGATTGTTTGGGGATTCGTTTACGGCTGGGATGAACGCAACTCTCTTTTTAGCGAACAACTTTCAAACTTCGTTAGACCTGGTCACGAATTCTTAACAGAATTACAAAACTCTTCACAAACAGAAATCATTTCTTCAAATTCAGCACAATTAACTGAGAAAGGACGATACTCAACCCATAAATCCAATTATATCCGAAGTATCAAGCTCCAAACCCCCTAGAGCTATAAAACCCAAAAGAGAAGGCCTATTTTATGATTTCTTGAATTGGACAGCAGGTGTTCTGAGAAGATTTTGGTGGCTTATTCTTATTCTTATAGTTATTTTCCTTTATTGGTGGATTTCCTCTGGAAGATGTGGATGTCATAATGAAAAAGTTGAAAAGACCGACGAACGAACTGAAAGACTTAGAGAAATTTTACCCGATGAAGGGAAAGTTTTGCCAATCGATACTACAAAAATCATCAAGGACTCTCTGGGTAAAAAAATAATAGGAAACGTGGTTAATATTGCTCCTAAAGATAAGAAAATCAAAATAGAAGATTTTGCAATTAAATTAAAAGAGAAATACCCAGGAAAAGAATACGAAATAGTTTATTACAACAAAGAAGCAAATTACCTACAGCTCGAATTTCCCGAAAAAGATAAGTCGACAATTAAAAATGACATTAAGTCTAAATTTCCTGAGACACCTCTCTTAATTTGGGATGAGCGAATATTTGAAACAAAAAAGTTTAGCTCCGATCCGGTCTATAACAATGTAGATGACAGTTGGTACTTAAAAAATTTAGGTATGGACAAAGTATGGGAAAAAACAAAAGGGGATACAAGTGTTATTATCTGTGTAATAGATGACGGATTTGACCTAACCCACAAAGATTACCCAAAACGCATTTTCAAGCCCTATAATGTCCTAGATAAATCCTCCAACGTGAATGCCTCGGCTGAGCGCAATCATGGAACACATGTGGCTGGTACTATATTCGCTGTACATGACAATAATTTTGGAACTGCAGGAATTGCCCCGAATTGTACATTTATGCCAGTACAAATTGCACAAGATGGAACTACAGCACTTTCCTCCTCTTATATAATTGAAGGAGTTTTATATGCCATTAAAAACGGTGCAGATGTTATAAATATGTCAATAGCAAATATGTATGACCCAGCAATGATAAAATCAATAAATCCGGAAGATTACATGAAAACTCATGAAAAAGATG
>CAZLVX010000220.1:0-214 GCA_964562965.1 uncultured Lishizhenia sp. | reverse complement strand
TATTCCGATTGGATTAGGTGCCATTCAACGTGATAACAGTGTGATACGCGTTTCTTCCTATGACAAAACAAATAAAAAATCAAATTTTAGTAACTTTGGTAAATATTCAGATGTATCTGCTCCTGGATCTAGTATATATAATTGTGTGTACGGAAGTAAATTCGAAATGATGGATGGAACCTCAATGGCTTCTCCAATTGTAGCAGGAGTAATC
>CAZLVX010000219.1:0-2282 GCA_964562965.1 uncultured Lishizhenia sp. | reverse complement strand
CAATCTTTTATATTTAAATAAGTTCAAAAAAAGTTTTTCAAAGTGAATGAAAATTTACCTTTGTACATAATTCGTTTTGAATGGACTATTTAGATCGATTAGAGTCGGAAGCAATTTACATATTACGAGAAGTAGCTGGTCAATTTGACAAGCCGGCATTACTGTTTAGTGGAGGTAAAGATAGTATCTGCCTTGTGCATTTGGCGTTAAAGGCATTTCGGCCAGGTAAATTTCCATTTCCTTTGGTTCATATCGACACTGGGCATAATTTTCAGGAAACACTTGATTTTCGAGATGCACTCGTCGAAGAAATAAATGAAAGACTTATCATTCGCAAAGTGGAAGACACGATTAAATCTAAAGGACTAACGGATGCAAAAGGGAAATTCCCTAGTAGAAATCCTCTTCAGACGTACACCTTACTGGACACGATAGAAGAATTTGAATTCGATGCCTGTATTGGTGGTGCTCGCCGCGATGAAGAGAAAGCACGTGCAAAAGAACGAATCTTTTCTGTTCGTAATGAATTTGGTGAATGGGATCCAAAAAAACAACGTCCCGAACCGTGGAATTTGTATAATGGGAAAATTGATAAAGGAGAAAACGTTCGTGTTTTCCCCATTTCGAATTGGACTGAATTGGATGTTTGGAACTACATTAAAAGAGAAAACATTGCCCTCCCCTCCATTTATTTCGCTCACGATAGGTTGTGTGTGTGCACGGAAAACGGACAACTGATGAATGTAAATCCATTTTTAGAATTGGATGAACACGATGAAATCAAAACGAAGCGCGTGCGTTATAGAACTGTAGGCGACATGACATGTACGGCAGCGGTTGAAAGTGATGCCTCAAATGTGGATCAGATAATTGAAGAAATTATGTCAACAAAGATATCCGAACGCGGGGCCACAAGAATGGATGACCGTATTAGCGAAGCAGGAATGGAAGACAGGAAAAAAAGTGGTTATTTTTAACAAACTGAATGGATCTATTACGTTTTTTTACAGCTGGGAATGTTGACGATGGCAAAAGCACATTAATCGGTCGACTACTTTTGGACAGTCATTCTATTTCTACGGATATTATCGAAATTCTTACCAAACAAAGTAAAAATACAAATTCGAATACCCCCATAGATTTAGCTTTGCTCACTGATGGGCTCAGGGCAGAACGTGAACAAGGCATTACAATAGATGTTGCTTACAAGTACTTTTCCTCGTCGAAGAGAAAATTTATTATTGCAGATACACCTGGTCATGCTGAGTATACACGTAATATGTTCACGGGAGCATCTACTTGCGAACTTGCATTAATTTTAATTGATGCTAGGCTAGGTGTAACCGAACAAACTAAACGTCATACGATTATCGCTTCGATTTTAGGCATTCCAAATCTTATTATTTGTATCAATAAAATGGACCTTGTAGAGTATAAAGAGATCATTTTCAATCAAATAAGACAAGATTATTTAGCATTTTCTGCTTCTTTAAATGTGTCTTCCGTTGATTTCGTTCCGTTGAGTGCCTTACTCGGCGAGAATGTAGTAAAGAGAAGTGAAAAAATGCCCTGGTATAAAAGTCAAACACTTTTCGAATTCTTGGAAAACATAAATTTAGACGTTTCAACTACCCAAAATCCTTCTCGATTTCAGGTGCAATACATTATTCGTCCTCAAACTGAAGAATTACACGACTACCGTGGATATGCCGGCACAGTTTTAAGCGGTAAATTTTCCATTGAAGATGAAGTGTTTATTTATCCTTCTGAACAGAAATCCCGAATTAAGAGAATTGAAAAAAATCAACAAGAAGTTTCGAATGTAGTAGAGGGAGATCCTATCATTTTACATTTATATGATAATTTTGATATTAGCAGAGGATCTACTATTGTTAAAAGCACTGATGTACCTAACTTTAGTGACTCGGTGGATGCGCTTATCTGTTGGATGGATAATAAACCTTTTGTAAAAGGACAGCGATTACTCTTACAACACAATAGTCATCTTGTAAAAGCTTCTATTAAAGAAATACTAGCCTCAATTGATGTCCATTCTGCAATGGAGCTCTACGCCAAAGACTCCATCGAGCTTAATGAAATCTGTAAGATTACACTTAAATTATCCAGTGGAATTGCATATGATTCCTACCAAAACAATCGAAAAAATGGTGCGTTTATTCTAATAAATGAAAATACGAACAATACGGTCGCGGCTGGTGTTCTCCTTTAACCCTATCTCAGCAAATTAACGTGTCCATGGAAATCATAGGTTCGGTAGTCGT
>CAZLVX010000218.1:0-2340 GCA_964562965.1 uncultured Lishizhenia sp. | reverse complement strand
AATTTCACGAACTTATTGACAGCATTTCAGAAGGCAACAATGCAGCAAAAGCAGGTTTAGACATTGCATTTCATGACCTCAAAGCAAAATTCAATTCAACTGGCATTAAATCACTCTATAAACTACCAGAATGTCATAAACAAAGTTCGTTTACTATCGGACTTGACACTCCAGACATCATGGAAGTAAAAACCAAAGAAGCAATTGCTTTAAATTTCAATGTTTTAAAGGTGAAGTTAGGTGGATCGCATGACGAAGAGTGCATCCGACAAATAGCGAAAATTTGGAAAGGCCCAATTTCAGTAGATGCCAATCAGGGTTGGAAAGATAAAGATTGGTCTCTTGATTTTTGTCACGAATTAAAAGAATTGGGTGTGCAGTTCGTAGAGCAACCTTTCGAAAAATCAAATTTAAATAAGGCAGAATGGCTTACGAGTAGATCTCCGCTTCCAATTATTGCTGATGAAAGCTGCAAGCGTTTTACAGATCTAGAGTTGGTAAAAAATTGTTTTCACGGCATCAATGTTAAACTGATGAAGAGTACCGGTTTGTTTGAAGCCTACAAAATGCTCCAATTTGCCAAAAAGAACCAAATGAAAACTGTAACAGGCTGCATGGCTGAATCTTCTTGCGCAGTTGCAGCGATGTCTCATTTTGGAGCTCTCGCTGATTGGGTTGATTTGGACGGTCCGTTTCTTATTACAAATGACCCTTTTGAATCTGTTAATCTCGTCGATGGTTGTATTAAAGTGCCAAGAGAGATAGGAATTGGTGTAAACCTACATTAACCCAAAGACACATCCAAGATCATCATTACAACAAATCCTGCCATAAATCCTAGAACAGCAATGTCCGTATATTTATCCCGCTGAGTTTCAGGAATAACTTCCTCTACCACAACAAAAATCATGGCCCCAGCCGCAAAAGCCATAGCAAATGGCAAAACCGGTTCTACATAAATAACCAAAAGCGCTCCAAGTACTCCAGCTACCGGTTCAACAATTGCTGATAATTGTCCGTACCAAAAGCTTTTAAACCGAGAGGCTCCCGCCCTTCTCAAGGGCATAGCCACAGCAAATCCTTCTGGGAAATTTTGAATGCCAATTCCAATAGCTAAGGCAAGGGCTCCAGCAATACTAGCACCTTCCATTCCGTTCGCCGCCGCACCAAAAAGCACACCCACAGCAAGTCCCTCTGGAATATTATGTAAGGTAATGGCCAGAACTAGCAAAGTCGTTTTGTGAAGCTGTGTTTTAACACCTTCGGATTCATTTTCACTGAAATTAATGTGTAAATGCGGCATACTTTTATCTAGAAAAAATAAGAATAACGCACCAGATAGGAAACCTACTGCGGCCGGCATCCACGACCAACCCGGATACAAACGTTCTGACATTTCAATGGAAGGCGTTAACAATGACCAAAAACTAGCCGCAACCATTACCCCACCTGTAAATCCTAGCATTCCGTCAAGCCAACCCCTGTGAATTGTTTTGAAGAAGAACACAAGAGATGCTCCAGCGGCTGTAACTAACCAGGTAAAGGTAGTTGCCAAAAAAGCTGCCAATACAGGATCAATGCCACGAAAAAAATCTATTATACTTTCCAAGCTATTGTTTGCCTGTAAAGATAGGCATATTATATCCTCATACTACTCAAAACCTTTCTTCAAGGCATTTTCTTTAAGATTTTTTGCAACTGCTGTTCCAAAATCGTCTTTTGAAGTGTTTGAAGCATTTTTCTTACGTTCTTCTTGAATAAATTCCTCTCTTTTCTTCGCTAAATCAGCAATTTCTTTTTGAATTTTTGCCCGTTCCTCCTGTTTCTTCGCAATTATTTCTCTTTTCTCGGCCTCTGTTTTTCCTTTGAATTCTTTAGGTAAATCCTCTTCCTTCATTTTCAATATCACCGTAGAATCCGCTTGAATGGCATCCAGTAAATCGTAAGCTTCGTTTTTATAATTTGCCTTAGATTTTGCAATCGAACGTTCCGCCGCAACACTAGTTCCTTGAAAACTAGAATTATTATCTTCTTTTTCCTGCTGTGCTTTTTTTACATAGCCTTCTGAACCATACCACAAATAAGTACCGTTCAATTGCTTGTTTCGATTATTAATTTCTTCATCGTAAGGCGTTTGAATAAATGCCACCTTTTCATTCGAATTTATATTGAAATACGCTCCATTGCTACAAGTTGCGCCATCTTTCCAATTTTCTCGAACTCCTTGGTCGTAATCTCCACAATAAATGGTATTGACTAATATATCTTTATTTCGAGCTTCTTGACAAACCTCTTTGTATGATACTGGACCTTGATTAAACGGTTCATTACCTGCAATGT
>CAZLVX010000217.1:0-2341 GCA_964562965.1 uncultured Lishizhenia sp. | reverse complement strand
ATCATTTGCTGAGAAAATAGTTGTTCCTGAACCTGGTAAATACTGAATGTCGTGAACGTCAGCGTGTACATATGGTTTACTGAAACCTCCATACCAATGAGAAATCATGGTCCAAGTAGATCCTCCATTTGTAGATTTCCAATGATTAATTCCCCCTATTACTACTTCCTCTGCATTGGTAGGAGATGCTGCAATCGCTAAATCATACCATCCTTGACCTCCTGCATCGGCGCCGTTATCAAATCCAAGTATATTGGGAGTCGTTGATTGTGAAGTAAAACTCGTTCCACTATTTGTAGATCGCATAAGTCCTTTGTAGCCACTGTCTGTATTGTTTGCGGCTAGTAAATAAACATAAGCATTGTTACCAGCTGTTACGGCCATTGATAACCTAGAAATACCTGTAAGAGGTAAGGTAACCGCCGTCCATGTAGCTCCGCCATCTGTAGATCGCTTGAATGTAGTTCCACAAGCATATACGGTGTTCGGATCTCCCGGTTTAAACTCGCCATCACTACATGCAAAACTACCTGTTGCAGTTGTAAATGTTGAACCACCATTTGTTGATCTAAAAATCCCAGCACTGGAAAATACAATAATGTTTTGAGTGTTTGAAGGATTAATCAGTACCCGTCCAATCGTACGACCTTGATTAACAGTCCAGGTTAGTCCTGTTGTGTTCCATGTAGCACCACCATCAGTTGATTTTAAAAGTCCGATGCTATAAGTATCACTTCCGTCAGAATCTCCAGTTGCTAAATACATTGTTTGCGTATTTGTTGGATCAATCGCTACATCTGAAACTCCAATTACGGTTAATTGATCTGTGTTTGTCGTCCAAGATGTTCCACCATTGGTAGTTTTCCATAATCCGCCATCAGGTGCTCCAACCCAAATGGTATTACTATTCGTAGGGTCAAAGCGAATAAAATTCAATCGACCAGCTCCACCTCCAGTAGGTTTACCAATAGGTCCTATTATCGACCAGTTTCCATTTGTTGACTTTGGAATGCCTGCTGCAGCCAAATCGGCCTCCCACTGTTTGTAATTTTTATAATTTTGAGAGGGTAACGTTACATTTCCTGATGGATATACTCTAGGTGCCATATAATGCTCCCATCGCTTAAATGCCTTGTAACCTTTTCCTTTTTGAATCGTTTTTCCGGCCCAATAAGATTCAAAAGCGGCTTGTGTTTCGTAAAAGTTTGCATTCGGATCTTTCATCATTTCTGCCCATTGTTGAGAGAGGGATGAGAAAGAAATGGATAACATGGAGATTATTACCCACATAATGGCGTAAATTCTTTTCATAGTTTGATGTTTTAGCCTACCAAATTATTCAATTTTCTTTTAAAAAAGAAGAAAGTTGAAAAGAAATTACAATTGTTTATTTCTTTTAGATTATGTTAATCGGAGAAAAGAGAATCGACGAATTCTTTGCGATCAAATAGTTGCAAATCTTCCATTTTTTCACCGACTCCAATATATTTTACTGGTATTTTCATTTGATCACTTATACCAATAACTACCCCGCCTTTTGCTGTCCCGTCAAGCTTGGTAACAGCCAAAGCATTGATATCTGTCGCCTGAGAAAATTGTTTCGCTTGTTCAAAAGCATTTTGACCAGTTGAACCATCGAGAACAAGTAAAATTTCATGAGGAGCATCTGGAACAACTTTTTCCATTACTCTTTTTATTTTCGAAAGCTCAGCCATCAAGTTGGCCTTATTATGAAGTCTACCTGCGGTATCTATTATGACAACATCTGCCTTTTGCGATTTTGCGGATTGAAGAGTGTCAAAAGCGACACTTGCAGGATCAGCACCCATTCCTTGTTGGACAATTGGAACATCCACGCGTTTCGACCATATAATGAGTTGATCGACGGCTGCTGCTCGAAACGTATCTGCTGCACCCAGTACCACTTTTTTACCCGCTTTTTTAAACTGATAAGCCAGTTTTCCGATGGTTGTTGTTTTTCCTACACCGTTCACACCAACAACCATAATAACATAAGGGTTTCCGTCAGTAGGAGTAATGATTTCAAGTTGACCATTTTGATTGGAATTGTTCTCCTCTAGTAATGCGGCAATTTCTTCGCGTAAAACATGATTCAGTTCATCCGTTCCTAAAACTTTATCTCGAGATACCCTAGCTTGAATCCTATCAACGATTTTTAATGTAGTTTCAACACCCACATCTGAGCTTATAAGAATTTCCTCGAGGTTATCTAAAACTTCGTCGTCAACTTTTGATTTTCCAACTATCGCGCGAGCAATTTTTGAAAAAAACGATTGTTTCGTTTTTTCTAAACCAGGTGCTAACGTTTCCTTTTTGGATT
>CAZLVX010000216.1:0-2362 GCA_964562965.1 uncultured Lishizhenia sp. | reverse complement strand
TAGAGCAAAGGACTGAAAATCCTTGTGTCCCTGGTTCGATTCCTGGAGGTACCACTTAAAAAATCCCGAGTTTTCACTCGGGATTTTTTTATTTGATCCAACTATTTAGAAAATTAATTTCCTATTCATGGTTTGTTTCAGAAATAATAATGAAACTAATTTTAATAATTAATTGGTATATTAACTATTTTCGAACTTTTGATAATCTAAATTCAAATGAAATTTACTACTCTTCTGATACTGTTTTTCTTGACTCAAAAACAATTCTTTTTGTCCCAAACCAATATTCTTTTTACCAATTCTACATCGGAACAAGTTTTAAAAGGAAATTTCAATCCTAGTAATTACCTTGCTTCAACTCCAATAAACCAGCACGATGACATTGTTTCGTACATTCAGAATAATGTGAGTCCTGACTCCTTGAAAGCATATATTCTCAAATTAGCAACGTTTGAAAATAGAAACACAGCTTCAGATACAGTTTCTTCCACAACGGGAATTGGAGCTGCTCGTCGGTGGGCATTTCAGAAATTTTCAAGTTTTAGCGCCCAAGCTGAGGATAGACTTATACCCTCTTATTTTCAATTTGACAAAACTATTTGTAATGTTACGCAGCATCAAAATGTCATTGGCGTATTGCCTGGAACTGACACTTCCAATCACGAAGTTATAATAATCGAAGGCCACATGGATAGCCGTTGCGAAAATGAATGTGACATCACCTGTCAAGCACAAGGTATAGAAGACAATGCTTCTGGTTCTGCATTAGTTATCGAATTGGCTAGAGTGATGAGTAAATGCTCTTACAAAAACACACTTGTTTTTATGTTAACTATCGGTGAAGAACAAGGACTTTACGGCGCAGATGCATTTGCTGATTATTGTAATTTAAATGACATCCCCGTGAAGGCCGTTTTGAACAACGATGTAATAGGAGGCATCATTTGTGGTCAAACTTCATCAGCACCCTCATGTCCTGGGTTGAATAATATAGATTCTACACAAGTTCGCATTTTCTCTTATGGTGGCTATAATTCTATTCACAAACAATTGGCGCGTTTTATCAAATTGCAATACAAGGAAGAATTACTTCCACAAGTGAATGTTCCCATGATGGTTACCATTATGTCTGGTGAAGATCGTTCAGGAAGAGGTGGCGACCACATCCCTTTCAGACAGAATGGCTTCGCTTCGTGTCGTTTTACTTCGGCTAATGAGCACGGAGATGCATCAAACGGACCAGGATATACAGATAGGCAACACACTACTGATGACGTTCTAGGTGTTGATACAAATTTGGATGGGACAATAGATAGCTTTTTTGTAGATTTTAATTATTTAGCGAGAAATGCTTGTATAAACGGAACAGGAGCAGCTATTGCGGCTATAGGGCCGAAAAAACCAGATTTTAATACAGCAACCGTTATTGGACCGGGAATAATCATTCATGTGTTACAAGAGGCAAATTACTCAACTTATCGAGTTGGTCTTCGTTCCGTTAATAATGACTGGGATTCAGTTTACACCATATCTGGCTACTATGACACCATTTTTCCTCCTGTTTCGAATGTATATTATGTAAGTATCGCATCTGTCGATGAAAATGGGTTGGAGAGTTTATTTTCTAAGGAAGTAGTAATTCAAAACAGTCAAATTTCCGTTCCTGAAATAGAAGAGACAACAACTTTACCTATTGAACTATTGCAAAATAGACCAAATCCATTTGACGAAGCAACTATAATTGGGGTATTAGTGAATACAAATTTATCCTACAAAAAGGCTGAAATAGTTCTTTCAGATATGAATGGAAAAATTGTCGAGAAACTACCTATAGCATTAACTCCTGGTGTAAATGAAGCTTATTACGAGCATGGTTATGGAAAAACTGGAACTTATTTCTATTCCTTGGTTGTGGATGGTAACGAAATTGCACGAAAATCTATGATTTTTGCGAATTAATCTTAGAAAAAAATCTAATTACTCATCTTAATCCTAAAAATATTCGCTGAAACAGGCTGAATATTCATTGATTGAAATAAAAAACAACTCTTAAAACATACCCACGTTTTAGGAATATAATCACATAAATTTCGCGTCATGAAGACAACAACAGCACTTTGGTGTACAGCTATTTTTTTGACTATTAATTTTAAGTTTTACAGTCAAATAGTCTCGCCAAGAGAGAAAATTAAAGACCATGTTATGAGTCATGTTAAACCAGGAATGACTCAGCAACAGATTGATAGTTTACAAGAAATTGCTGAGCAGAATACAATCCAAAGCGAAGCGGAATTAAAAGCATTAATTTTGGCAGCTCAAAAAGCGAATAAAACCGCCAATCAACTCAAAACGGATAATTGCA
>CAZLVX010000215.1:0-2380 GCA_964562965.1 uncultured Lishizhenia sp. | reverse complement strand
GCGATCAACAGCTTTAAAATATAATTAGTTGGAGCGAGTGTCAAAAACTGCTCAATTGTAAGTGCTCCAGGTAATACAAAACCAATATATAAGACAATATATGAATCAATTAACTGTGATAAAACCGTACTGCCTGTACTTCGCAACCAAACAAATCTATTACCTGTTCTAATCTTTATTTTTTCAAAAACGATTGCATCGAGCAACTGAGAAGTTAAGAAAGCAATAATACTTCCTATGATAACCATTTGAGCTTGACCAAATACTAAGGTAAAGGATCTATTATCCGCAAGCGTTGAATTTGGAATTTCAACAGCAGGAATAGCTAATGAAATTCCAACGATTATGAAACAATACCCAATTAATCCGGAAGTTATCCATGATAGCCTTTGTACAGCTTTTTTTCCATAAAACTCATTTAGCAAATCAGTCAGTAGAAAAACAATCGGCCAAGGTAAAATTCCAACAATCGTCGTAAATGGACCAAAAGTTGAACCACCAATTGAGAAGTTTAGAGGAATTTCTATTAGTTTATTGCTTATCAATTCTGCCGTGACTGCATTTGTAATAAACAACCCCGCAAGAATTATAAACAACCAATAACGTTTAGATTGAGCAGTGTTAATTTCCATGTGACGAATTACTTATTGCCACCATAATCTAAGCGCTTGGTTTTGACATAACGCTGTATATAGTATCTACTTTTTCTAAAGTTATCTATTCTTACAGCATTTCCTGCAGAGTGAATGAAGCGAATATCTCCGTTGGCCACTTCAATAACAAGTGCCACATGCCCTACAGATGATGAATTAGCATTACTTCCTTTAAAAAACATCAAATCACCAGGTTGAATTTCAGAAAGTGAGACTGTTTGTCCTAACTCCGCTAAACCATAACTCGTTCTGACTAGAGAAAAACCAAAATTTCGAAAAACATAATTAATAAATCCTGAACAATCAAATCCAGATGGTGTGGTACCCCCGTAGCGGTATGGAACTCCTAAGAAAGTCTTCGCATAGTTAATTAGCGCCTCAGCTTTATCATTCGGTGGTGGTCTTTTGGTAGAGTCAATTTTTGGAACACTATCACCTACTAACTGCTGTGACCAACCGATTAATGTACACAACATGAAAAAAGTTATCAAAAAACTATATCTTGCAGATGCTTTTCTCATAGCGGTTGCAAAATTATAACTATTTTCGAAAAGAAAAGCAACTCTTGTAATGCCACTAATTGATTTACAACAACTTAACAAATTGTATTACTCCATAGGAGAAGTCTCAAGCATGTTTGGTGTAAACGCTTCACTGATAAGGTTTTGGGAAAAAGAATTTGGTTTTGAAATCGCAAAAAAAACGAAAAAAGGCAACCGATTATTCACGGTTAAAGAGATTGAAAAAATTAACAAGATTTATCAATTAGTTAAACTGGATGGTTTTACAATTGATGGAGCAAGAAAAAAATTGGGACAAAAGGAAAAAGTCAACTTTGCTCAAGTTGAAAATGATATTAATGCCGAGCAAATTAGATTTTTGGAACACCTAAAATCAAAACTTTTATCATTGAAAGAAAACCAAACAATATAATTAGTCATTGGTTAAATACACATGAAGCAATTTGAAGTTCCTTCTTTTTACAGGTCTCCTATCATTGGAAAAGTAAAAGCACAACGTAAGTTAGAAGATCCAAGAAAAAAAGATTTTAATCCATCAGAATTAGTCGTAGGAAAAATTACTTTTATCATTCCAAGACATTTTGGCTTTTGTTACGGTGTAGAAAATGCGATCGAAAAAAGCTATAAGGCAATAAGTGAAAATCCGACAAAGAGAATTTTCTTGCTAAGTCAAATGATTCACAACCCCGATGTTAATGATGACTTACAATCTTATGGCTTAACCTTTCTTCAGGATACAAAAGGAAATCAACTTATTCCATTCGAAAGCCTTACTCCGGATGATATCGTTATTATTCCTGCTTTTGGAACAACCTTGGAAATTGAGCAAGAGCTTAGGAACCGAGGTGTAAATATAGACACCTACAATACGACTTGCCCATTCGTAGAAAAAGTATGGAATAGATCGGAAAAATTAGGTGAATTGGGCCATACGCTTATCATCCATGGAAAACACGAGCACGAAGAAACTCGAGCAACATTTTCACATAGCCAAAAAAACGCCCCAAGTATTGTAGTCAGAAACTTGGAAGAAACAAAGGTTTTATCTGATGCAATACTCGGTAAGGTGTCAGAAGATCAATTTTGGAAATATTTCGAAAATAAAACCTCCAAAAATTTCAAATTTCCAAAGGATTTAATAAAAATAGGGGTCGTAAATCAAACCACCATGTTGGCTTCTGAAACGCAAGAAATAACCGATTTTCT
>CAZLVX010000214.1:0-2390 GCA_964562965.1 uncultured Lishizhenia sp. | reverse complement strand
TCAACACCACGCAGTTAAAAGAGTATTTCAAAGGGAAATACACACTTTGGAATTCCGGAAAATCTGTTAAGGTTGTGCTTCACTCTTCGCAATCGCAGCACGCTCTGATACTTTCCAAATTGATCTATAACACAACCCAGCAAGGCGTTCAAAAATATTGGCTTTCACTTGTGTTTCAAGGAAGAGCAAATCCTCCCGTTTTTCTTGATAATGATGCTGATATTGTGAATTATGTCAACAAAACTCCGGGTGCTATAGGTCTTATTGATAGGAATTCTTCGTGTCCTTCGAATCTAATAATTCAATTTAAGTAGGTCATGAGATCCTTGTCCTTTAGAATTTGGTTTCCTTTTGCTGTGTTCAGTAGTTTGATGATGCTCGTAATAGCCTACTATTATTCGTCAAAACAAGAGGAATTGTACATTGAAAATCGCAGATTTGAATTACAAGAATTATCAAAAAGTGTCGCCCTTGCAGTGGAACTTTCGCTTCAAAATGAAAACATGCAAGGACTTAAAAAGGCCTTGGACTTAGCGAAATCCTCGGAAGATTTCGAGAAGGTAGCAGTTGTAGTTTCTGAGGGTTCTTCAAAGAAACAACTATTCGCGAATCCTGAGGGTAATAATTTGGATGTATTAAATCTTGATGAAGAAAAATACATTTTAGAAAAATTTCCATTCAAAACAGAATTATTGAGTGGTGAAATTTATATGATTTCTTCTAAAGAGAAAATTGACGCGGTGATTAGTGCCTTAAATTATCCTGTTTTTGTTATACTTTCTCTTATTTTTCTTGGTTCATTGGTTGCTTTTTACATTTTTGCGAAATGGACAGTTTCACCGATTAATAATCTTATTAAGTTTTCAAAAGCAATCGAAGACAAAGAGCATTTTGATTTTAATTTCGAAAAATCAACTATTGAAATTTCTGAATTAGCCCTTTCCCTTAAATCTCTTTCAGATAACCTGAATATAGAGCGACACAACAATGAAAATATTCTCAGTCATTTAGAGGAACAGGTTGAGAAAAGAACGAAAGAAAACAAACAACTTTCGCTTGTAGCCAAACATGCCTTGAATGGTGTTTTAATTGCGGATAAAGACCGTCGCATTGTTTGGGCGAATCAAAGTTTATTGAATATTACAGGATATACCTTGGAGGAGTTACTCGGTCAAACACCAAAAATATTTCAGTTTGAGAAAACTGATCGGCAAACAATAGCCCGAATAAACGAAAGTCTTGCCAAAAATGAGATAGTCAAAGAACAGGTGTTAAACAAAGGAAAACACGGCAGAGAATATTGGCTAGAACTCAATATTGTTCCTGTTTTTGAAAAGGATGAGGTTACAAGTTATATCGCGGTTGAAACAGATATCACCGATAGAATTCTTGATGATCAAAAATTGAGAAAGAGTGAAGAGCAGAACCGAAGAATTTTGGAAAATGCCGCAGAATTAATACATACCCTGGATAATAAAGGAAATATAATTTGGGCAAATCGCTCTTGGTTACAGAATCTCAGAACAACTGAAGAAGAAATTAAGGGTAGAAATATTACGGAGTTTTTCGATTCCAATACAATGGAAGAATTTCATGAGGTTATGCCTAAATTAATGAACGGAGAAATTGTTGATGACTTAAATTGTGTTTTTGTTTCCAAAACAAATGAAAATTTGGAATTACGCGGAAAGACAATTCCTTTAATTGAGAACGGTAAAGTTATTGGTAGTCAAGCTTATTTGCATAATGTTACGCAGATCGTTAGCGCACAGAAAAAACTAAATGAGAAATCGTTGCTACAGGATTTAGTCATGCGTATTTCAACTAAATACATCAATTTTCCTGAAGCTGAATTGAATCAAACTGTGTTAGAATCACTTCGCGACATTGCAAATTTCGTCAGTGCAGATAGGGCTTATATTTTCGATTACCATGTGGAAGAAGGATATTGTGAGTATATGTATGAATGGGCTGCTCCGGGAATTCGCGAACAGATGAACGATTACAAGCGGATTAACTTAGACACGATGCCTTATTGGTACGGAAAGCACTTGAATAAAGAGTTTGTTATTGTGGAGGATATCAACCACGTAGAAGATGAGAATGTTAGACAGCTACTTGTGACAGAGGGCATCAAAGGACTAATAACTATTCCGATTCACGATGAAAATAAATTAGTAGGTTTTGTTGGATTTGATTTAATTAAAAAATCACGTAAATTCTCAGAAGAAGAAAAAGAAATTCTTGTTTTATTCTCTCAAATGCTATTGAATGTTTACAACAAAATGGCTTATATTCAAAAGCTCAATGAATCCAAGAAAAAAATCGAAGATGTGAACGCATCATTGGAACAACGAGTCGCGGAGAACACCAAGAAGAATATAGATTTA
>CAZLVX010000213.1:0-2390 GCA_964562965.1 uncultured Lishizhenia sp. | reverse complement strand
TAAATCTATATTCTTCTTGGTGTTCTCCGCGACTCGTTGTTCCAATGATGCGTTCGCATCTTCAATTTTTTTCTTGGATTCATTGAGCTCTTTGATGTAGGCCATTTTATTGTAAACATTCAAAAGCATTTGAGAGAATAAAACTAGAATGTCTTTTTCTTCTTCGGAAAATTTACGTGATTTTTTAATTAAATCAAATCCGACAAAACCTACTAATTTATTTTCATCGTGAATTGGTATCGTTATTAGGCCTTTGATGCCCTCCGTAACGAGTAGCTGTCTTACATTCTCATCGTTAACAGAGTTTATATCTTCCACAATAACAAACTCTTTATTTAAATGCTTTCCGTACCAATATGGCATCGTGTCTAAGTTAATCCGCTTGTAATCGTTAATCTGTTCGCGAATACCAGGAGCAGCCCATTCATACATATACTCACAATATCCTTCTTCCACATGGTAATCGAAAATATAAGCCCTATCTGCACTGACGAAATTTGCAATGTCGCGAAGTGATTCTAACACAGTTTGATTCAATTCAGCTTCAGGAAAATTGATGTATTTAGTTGAAATACGCATGACTAAATCCTGTAGCAACGATTTCTCATTTAGTTTTTTCTGTGCGCTAACGATCTGCGTAACATTATGCAAATAAGCTTGACTACCAATAACTTTACCGTTCTCAATTAAAGGAATTGTCTTTCCGCGTAATTCCAAATTTTCATTTGTTTTGGAAACAAAAACACAATTTAAGTCATCCACAATTTCTCCGTTCATTAACCTAGGCATAACCTCATGAAATTCTTCCATTGTTTTGGAATCGAGAAAATCCATAATATTTCTACCCTTAATTTCTTCTTCTTTTATACCGAGATTCTGTAACCAAGAGCGATTTGCCCAAATTATATTTCCCTTATTATCCAGGGTATGTATTAATTCTGCGGCATTTTCCAAAATTCTACGGTTCTGCTCTTCACTCTTTCTCAACTTCTGATCATCAAGAATTCTATCGGTGATATCCGTTTCAACCGCGATATAACTTGTAACCTCATCCTTCTCAAAAACAGGAACAATATTGAGTTCTAGCCAATATTCTCTGCCATGTTTTCCTTTGTTTAACACATGTTCTTTAACAATCTCATTTTTAGCTAGACTTTCGTTTATTCGGGCTATTGTTTGCTGATCAGTTTTCTCGAACTGAAATATTTTTGGTGTTTGACCAATTAACTCCTCCAAGGTATATCCTGTAATATTCAATAAACTTTGATTCGCCCAAACAATGCGACGGTCTTTATCCGCAATTAAAACACCATTCAAGGCATGTTTGGCTACAAGCGAAAGTTGTTTGTTTTCTTTCGTTCTTTTCTCAACCTGTTCCTCTAAATGACTGAGAATATTTTCATTGTTGTGTCGCTCTATATTCAGGTTATCTGAAAGAGATTTAAGGGAAAGGGCTAATTCAGAAATTTCAATAGTTGATTTTTCGAAATTAAAATCAAAATGCTCTTTGTCTTCGATTGCTTTTGAAAACTTAATAAGATTATTAATCGGTGAAACTGTCCATTTCGCAAAAATGTAAAAAGCAACCAATGAACCAAGAAAAATAAGAGAAAGTATAACAAAAACAGGATAATTTAAGGCACTAATCACCGCGTCAATTTTCTCTTTAGAAGAAATCATATAAATTTCACCACTCAATAATTCTGTTTTGAATGGAAATTTTTCTAAAATGTATTTTTCTTCATCAAGATTTAATACATCCAAATTATTACCCTCAGGATTCGCGAATAGTTGTTTCTTTGAAGAACCCTCAGAAACTACAACTGCTACCTTCTCGAAATCTTCCGAGGATTTCGCTAAGTCCAAGGCCTTTTTAAGTCCTTGCATGTTTTCATTTTGAAGCGAAAGTTCCACTGCAAGGGCGACACTTTTTGATAATTCTTGTAATTCAAATCTGCGATTTTCAATGTACAATTCCTCTTGTTTTGACGAATAATAGTAGGCTATAACGAGCATCATCAAACTACTGAACAACGCAAAAGGAAACCAAATTCTAAAAGACAAAGATCTCATGACCTACTTAAATTGAATAATTAGATTCGAAGGACACGAAGAATTCCTATCTATAAGACCTATGGCACCTGGTGTTTTGGTGACATAATTCACAATATCGGAATCATTATCAAGAAATACAGGAGGATTCGCTCTTCCCTGAAAAACAAGCGAAAGCCAATATTTTTGAACGCCTTGCTGAGTGGTATTGTATAGTAACTTAGCAAGTATCGGAGCGTGTTGAGATTGCGATGAGTGAAGCACAACCTTTACAGATTTTCCAGAATTCCAAAGTGTGTATTTCCCTTTGAAATACTCTTTTAACTGCGTGGTGTTGA
>CAZLVX010000212.1:0-2439 GCA_964562965.1 uncultured Lishizhenia sp. | reverse complement strand
AGAAGCGCTAACTGGGATTTCCATCGTGAAAACCTTCACGAACGAATTATTTATTCTATCCAAATACAAAAAAGCAACTCAAGAAACGAGAGATTTGAATGTCAAAAGTGGAATTTGGAGAGGTTTGTTTGTTTCGTTCATTATTTTTTGTTTGTTTGGCGCAATTGTATTTATCGTTTGGCAAGGCTTGTTGATGACACAAGGAAAGAATCCTGAACTAAGTCCAGAGGGCTTTTATCAATTTGTATTATTCACCATCATGATGGGGGCTTCAGTCGGTTCTCTTCCTGATTTATATGCCAACTTTCAAAAGGCTGTAGGTTCAACAGAAAAATTAATGGAATTGATTCAAAACGATACTGAGAACGAACGTACTCAGGGTAGTGTTAAACCTGCGTTATCAGGGAATATTGAGTTTAAAGGCGTTAAATTTGCTTACCCTCAGCGCCCTGATGTGCATGTTTTTAAAGATTTATCATTGGTAATTAAAGAGAACCAAACGGTTGCCTTCGTTGGGTCAAGTGGTGCGGGAAAAAGTACTCTTTCAAATTTGTTATTGAGGTTTTACCCCTTACAGCAAGGACAAATTGAAGTGAACGGAACCCCAATTGAGGAAATAGATCTTCAACACTACAGAGCAAATATTGCAATTGTTCCTCAAGAAGTAATTTTGTTTTCAGGAAATATCCGAGAAAACATCCTTTTTGGCAAACCTTCAGCAACTGACGAAGAAGTTAGACACGCTGCTGAACAAGCGAATGCATGGGAGTTTATTTCTTCTTTTCCTGAAGGACTAGACACGCAAGTAGGTGATAGAGGAATTCAACTTTCGGGAGGACAAAAACAACGGATTGCCATTGCGCGTGCTATTTTGAAAAACCCTTCCATTTTAATCCTTGACGAAGCTACATCTGCTCTAGATTCTGAATCTGAAAGACTAGTTCAAGAGGCATTGGAAACATTGATGAAAGGAAGAACATCAATTGTTATTGCCCATCGCCTTTCTACTATTCGAAATTCTGACAACATTTTCGTATTACAGCAAGGAGAAATAATTGAATCCGGAAATCATCAGGACTTGATACGAATGAAAGGTGTCTACGCTGATTTTGTTGCCTTGCAATCAATGAACGAGTCTTAATAATTTTTACCATGCAAATCGACCGCCTTCGTTTGGCCCAATTTGGAAATCTTGAGTTGCTTGCAAAGCAGGTGGTAGAGGGGTTTATTACCGGTTTGCATAAAAGTCCATTTCATGGGTTTTCAGTGGAGTTTGCTGAGCATCGATTGTATAATAGAGGTGAATCAACGCGACATATTGATTGGAAACTTTTCGGTAGAACAGAAAAAATGTTCACTAAAAAGTACGAAGAAGAAACCAATTTACGATGTCAGTTAGTGCTTGATATCTCTAGTTCTATGTATTTTCCAAAAGAAGGAATTTCAAAATTGGAGTTTTCAATGTACGCAGCGGCGAGTTTAATTGAATTGATGAGAAGACAACGAGATGCTGTCGGGTTAAGTCTTTTTCATGATACCCTTTCCATACATACAGCGGCAAAATCGAGTATCTCACACCATCGATTTTTATATTCGGAATTGGAAAAGCATTTTCATTCGTACGATGAAAAAAATAAACGAAATACGAATACCACACATGTTCTTCATGACATTGCAGAATTAACACATAAGCGAAGTTTGGTAATTGTTTTTTCGGATTTTCTTGATGAGCCTAATAAAATAGATGAGTTGTTTCGCGGCTTACAACATTTGCGTCATAATAAACACGAGGTGATTTTATTTCATGTCTTTGATAAAACCAAAGAATTTGACTTTGACCTCGACAATCGTCCATATAATCTGGTGGACATGGAAACAGGAGAGAAATTAACTGTTCAACCTGCTGAAATTAAAAAACACTACACGGAAGGCATTCAACGTTACTTTAAAGAAATCGAAATGCGATGCGCTAATTTCAGAATAGATTTTATGCCAGCACCTATTGGTGAAGGCTACAATCAAATTCTGACAGAGTTTTTGATTAAGCGGCAAAAAATGAATTAAGATCTGTCGGCCATTGCCCGTTCGACACGTCTATTCATGACAGCAAAAAATAACGGTGGAATTAAAGCAAGTAACATCATTCCGGGATATCCCGTTGGCATGGTTGGAGACTCTTCATGCGATTCCAACAATTGATAGGGACGGTCGGCTTTATAGTGGTGATCAGAATGTCGACTTAATTCGAATAGAATTACCCTTCCAATAAGGTGATTTGAATTCCATGAATGCCAGCGTTTCACAGGTTCATAGCTACCATTTTCCCTTCTCTTTCGAACCAATCCGTAATGCTCAATGTAATTTACAGTTTCCAACAGTAGTATTCCGATACCTGCAACCCACAAATAGGCGATGAATGCTTTTTGCCCGAAAAAACTG
>CAZLVX010000211.1:0-2538 GCA_964562965.1 uncultured Lishizhenia sp. | reverse complement strand
CCTGACATGGAGGGGTTTGGTCATTAAGAAAAACGCTATTTGAATTTACATCCTCACGAAATCCTCCCCAACATTCATTTCTCAATTCAAATTGAAGAGAATCAGAATGACCATATAATTCTTTACTTAAATTCTTGTGATATTGTAAATATTCGCCACTAATATGATACGTAAGAATATCTATGTCCCCATCATTATCCACGTCCACAATTGCAGGAATATCTGATGAACTTACATAAAGGTTGAGCATGGTCCCCCAATTGTCTGAATACAATAAGTTTTTTGCAACAGACCATTGCAATCCTATTGAACTATTTCCCGTGTTTTTATAGACTTTTATCCCCCCAATTCCATAAGTAAACAAATCATTTTTACCATCTTGATTGTAATCAATGGAGAACAACCTGTAACGTATGTCCGAAGGGAATAATGCGCTTGCATTTAAATAAGGCCTGTATGTATTTCCTGAATTTTCGAACAATCTAATTTGATCCGAACTTCTGTCAAAAATGAGTAGATCTAAATCACCATCATAATCAAAATCTAAATCAGAGAATTGAGCATTGTTAAGACCACCTGCCCACGGAAATTGAAGATCTTCACCAAAAACTCTTACCGGAATGCTGTCTTTGAACGAAAAATTAAATTGAGCCTTTGTTAAGTTAGCAACAAAAAGGACGACGAAAAAAGCACAAATCTTCATTTCTTATTTTCTTGTGTTAAATTTACGACATTATGAAGAAATTACATTTTATTTTAGCACTAACCGCATCATATTTTTCTTTTTCGCAAGATTCAGTTTCGGTGTTATTCATTGGAAATAGTTACATCTACACAAATGACCTACCTACCGTACTTGTGAATCTAACACAATCCAAAGGCGATTTAATTTATGTGGATTCTAAAACCAACGGAGGATTTACATTCCAAGCTCACACCAATGACCCAATTACTTTTGCTAAAATTAATCAAAGCAATTGGGATTTCGTTGTTCTACAAGGTCAAAGCCAAGAACCAAGTTTCCCAACACAACAAGTCAATACCTCTACACTACCCTATGCCATTCAGTTAGCTGACTCAGTGTATGACAACAACGCTTGCTCACAAGTAATGTACTTTATGACCTGGGGAAGGCAAAATGGAGATCCGCAATGGGATTCTATCAACACGTTTGATAAAATGAATAAACGACTTAGAGATGCTTATTTACGGATTGCGGATAGTTCAAATGCATCAATTGCAGCTGTAGGTTCCGCTTGGAAATTTGTCAGAGATAATCACCCAAGTATAAATTTATATAGCGGTGATGGATCCCACCCTTCACTTGCTGGTACCTATTTGAGTGCATGTGTATTTTATTCTTCCTTATTTAGAAAGTCAACCGTTGGTGCCACTTACGTTGCCGGATTAGATGCAAACACAGCTAGTATTTTGCAAGAAGTAGCATCGTTTTCGGTAATGGACAGTTTGAATCTTTGGAATTTAGTATCACCGGACAGTTTAACCACGGCCACATATACTTTTAATGTAACGGATAATTCAGTAGCGTTTGTTCCCGATTTTAATCTCGTAAACACGTGGTCTTGGGATTTTGGTGACGGAAACTTTTCTCAAGATCAACAGCCTGTGCATGTCTATAATACCCCAGGAATTTATACCGTGTCACTAACGGCATCAGGGCCATGTGGAACAACAACTCATGAGGAGTCTATCACAATCAGTGCTAGTGAACTTGATGAATTTGAGGTTTATCCGTTATTTGCACAGCTTGACGAAAATTCATTTAGATTAATATCGAAAAGCGGTCCAGTAAATATGAAAATATACAATGCTCTCGGGGCCTTAGAATTCGAAGGGATACAAAATAATGCTGACATTCTATCGTTTAGCGAGTCGGGCATGTACTTCCTGTTTTACAGCTCTGATAATAACTCTGGGGTAAAAAAAATAGTTATTAACTAGTTATAACTTATATTTCACAAGTATGGTTATTAACTAATTAAATCGTTAATTTTGATTCAAAATAATTTAATTATGTACAAAAAGATTTTTTTAATCCCCGTGACACTTTTCTTCTTGTTTTCTTGTGGTTCTGAAGAAAATTCGGAGAAAGCAAATACAGGCAGCGCCATTACATCTAAAGTTTCAAATTTCATAAGCAGTAGAGAAAATATTATTGCATTTGGACATATAAATATGTTTCAAATATTAGGGAAATCTGATTACAAAAAAAATTCACTTGTTAACGCTGTTATCGATCCATTCATTACAAAAATGGCAGCTTTGAATCAAGATTCACCTATCTATTTTGCTGTTGAAGTTAATGAACAAAATATAAATGATATTAATCCCTACGATATTTCAAATATCTCAAATTTGAAATTGAATGGATTTGCATATGCCTTTATCGCAATTAAAAATAAATCAGAAATAAAAAGTCAGCTTGAAAAAGAGGTCCGTGTAAGATTTAAGAATGCTGACGGTATAGATTACGCGCAAGAAAATAACGGGACTTTCGCTCTTTTCGATGATTGCATG
>CAZLVX010000210.1:0-2559 GCA_964562965.1 uncultured Lishizhenia sp. | reverse complement strand
GTGAGTTGTTTGATAAAATATTTGCTAATTCATTGCATGAATCTACTGTTCATGGTGCAAATTCTATTGGTCAAATCGCTGCAGTTGCAGCTCTTAACAGTGCGCAAGATTGGTTAGCTGAATTTGTAACGCATCTTCAAAATATGAGGAACCTACTAACAAATAGAATAAATTCAATTTCTGGATTGAAAACATTGGCGCCGGAAGGTTGCTATGTAAGTTTTGTTGATGTTTCAGATACCGGAATGACTTCAGAGGAATTTCATAAGCGTATGTTTGAAAAAGCGAAAGTTGCAGTTGTTCCTGGACTTAGTAAATGGTTCGGGCCTGGTGCGGAAGGTTATATTCGAATTAGTTTTGCTACATCTTCAGACATTTTGAATGAAGCTTTAAATCGCATAGAGAAACAACTATGAAGATTGTAATTATTGGTGGAGGAATTGCCGGATTGTCTCAAGGTATATTACTCAGAAATAAAGGATTTGATATCACTGTATACGAGCGTACTGAAGAAGTTCAAACAAGAGGACATGCTTTTTTAATGAATGGAGAAGGCTTGAATTATTTGAAAACTTTTTCAGAAAATAAAAAACATGAAATCCCAAGTAAGAAAGTTGATCTTTTTAGTTTAAAAAGACCAAATAATGATGAGCTAATAAAAATAAGTCTGGATGATTGGTATTGTATTAAACGAGTAGATTTAATTCGTTTTCTAATGTCATTTTATGATAGTGATTCATTAAAATTTGGATATGAATTTACAGGTTTTGAGTATCATAATCAGAAAGCAACATCAGTAGTTTTTAAAAATGGTAAAAAAGTTATAGGATCTATTTTTATAGGTGCTGACGGTAGTAATTCAGCGGTTCGAAATGAATTATTCGGTAAAACAACTTATACCCCAATTGAGGTAAAGGAGGTAGTTGGAATTTCTTCATTTTCAAGAGAATCAGAATTTAGTGTGTTTCAGAAATTTCAGAGCGAAAAAAAAGGAATTTCATTCGGATACATTCCTGCTACTGATAATGAATGTGTTTGGTTCATGCAGTATGACAGTAGTTTTGAAAACGGAAATGTGTTGAACTCTCCGATTCACCTTAAGGAATTTTGTTTCTCCCTTTTAGAAGGTTTCCCTTCGGAAGTTAGGGATGTATTAAATGGAAATAATTTTTTAAATTCATACGTTTGGAATACACGTGATTTTGATGTCCTCCCAAAATTTCACAAAGAAAACATAGTTTTAATCGGGGACGCTGCGCATCTGGCTCTTCCTTTTACGAGCGCTGGAACTACAAATGCAATAAAGGATGCTGCAGTTTTAACGGAATCATTGGTTAAAATGAAAAACATAAACTTGGCGTTTGAAAATTACTACAAAAAAAGAAGTAAAGACTTGAGGCGACATGTTCAGCAAGGAAGGGAATTAAAACAGATTTTCCTAGAGCCTGAAAAATATAGCGAGAGGGGATTCATTTTACCTCTGATTTCAGACAAATATAAGCCTACTAAAAAATCTGAAGTAAAACTACTTAAAATAACTTATTTTACTGATCCTATATGTTCAAGTTGTTGGGTTCTTCAACCAATATTACGAAAGTTGCAACTGGAATATGGTCGTTATATTGAAATAGACTATCACATGGGTGGGCTTTTACCGAGTTGGGAAGTTTATTCTGATAAGAGAATTAAAAAACCTTCGGATGCCGCTGATTTGTGGGAAGAAATTCGTGAAAAAGAAAAAATTCCAATCAATGGTGATATTTGGATGGACGATCCATTGATGTCTTCATACCCTCCATGTATAGCTTTTAAAGCTGCTCAAAGACAAGATAAAGACAAAGCTGTTTTCTTTTTGCGTAGATTGAAAGAAATGCTTTTTATGGAGAAAAAAAATATTAATAATTGGGGAAATTTAGAAAAAGCAGCCTTGTTTTGTGGTTTAGATGCGGCATTATTGCAAAAACAAATGAATAGGGAAGGATTAGACGATTTTAAGAAAGATTTAGAATTTGCAAGTAAATTAGATATTCACGTTTTTCCAACACTAATTTTTCAGTGTAAAGGCCTTCAAAATGAAATGCTTAAAGGTTTAAAATCCTACGAAATTATTGAAGAAACTATTTTGAAGTTCATTCCAAAAGCGAAGAAAAATATAAACTTACCTACGCCCGATGAATTATTCAAATTATACAATAACATGACGGAAAAAGAATTTGCATTTTTACTCAATTTAGAGCAACATAAGGCCAATGAAGAATTGCTGAAATTAAATGCTAAAGGCTTGATTTCAAAAGTAAATGTTAAAGAGGTTGAATTTTGGCAATCAACATAGTATTCCAGCTGTATTTCTTGATTTATATTTGAGTTTTTCATTTTAAATGGATGTTTTGTTCTAGTTTTACTAGATGCGAAAATATTTTCTTTTTCTTCTTGTCTTTTTAAGTACCCATTTATTCTATGGTCAAAAAGACTCAATTGTATTGAATCCAAGATGCATTCATAATACTGGCTATGATTTTAATTTGCTAGGTCCTTCACCTTTTTTGTCTTTTTCTATGA
>CAZLVX010000209.1:0-2639 GCA_964562965.1 uncultured Lishizhenia sp. | reverse complement strand
CCTCTCAATAGACTATTAAGTCCTGTTCCGTAAATTGGTAATGCTCCTGTTGCATCTTGAACATAGCGGATACTTCCTAATTCAGAACCGTTCGTAACAACGCCTCGTATGGTAACTGTTTGACCAATACCCATGTTACGAGCATCAGAAATGGTTTGTCCGAAAGTTACGAGTGAACTAACTGCAAGAAAACCTGATAAAATTATTTTTTTCATTTTCATAGTTTAAAATTGTAAAGCGAGAGATAAATTAAATCGAAGACCTTGTCCAAACATTACTGTTGCGGATTGTGCATCAAAATTATCGTAAATATCATTCGCGTTGTTTGTTGCGTCTGAAATAAATGTGCTATTCAAAACATTGGTAATTGTACCTCCAGTCACAAGTGTCATATTTTTCAGAGGATGACGATAACCAGCGAAAAGATTGATGAGGTAATAACTTGGCATCTCCCATGATTCTCTACCACCATTTGCTCCTTTTAACGTAAAAGGATCAAAATTGGCATAATAACGATCGAAGTACTGAGCCTGAACTTTGACATAAAAATTTTTAAATGGCTCATACCTCAAACTTGCGGAAAGAGCAGTTTGGGCAGCATCACCAACATGAACCCCTCTAGCGTCAAAACTAACTTCAAGTGAATCATATTGGGGAATAAAAATAGTTTTAGAGGAATTCCAATACCAATTCCCTAGTGAAAACATTAATTCAGCACTCAATTTCTTCGAAAAATTATAGGCAATATCCACTTCTCCACCCATGTGTACAGCATCCATACCATTTATGTTCACGCGTATGAACTCTGTTGGATCTTGTGGGTCTGGTACTTCAACTCCGTAAGGAAAAGGTTTATTTTTCCAATTTGTAAAATAGGCATTGAAGTTAATTCCAAAGTTCTTTAAGGCAAAGTTTAATCCACCTTCTACAGCATAGATTTTCTCATTAACGATTTCACCAAAAAAGGTATTTGTATTATTATCAATTACATTTGAAAACTGCGGTGTTCGGTTTAAGATTCCTAAATTTAAATAGGCATTTGTCCCTTTATCAAAAGCATAACTTGCACCACCTTTAAATGTAAATCCTGGTAAATATTTCCATTCTGTTTTTTGGTACTCTAATCCTGGACTATTAACAGTATAGGTCTGACCTTTATATGTTATGGAATCTGCCACCCAATTTATACCTTGATCGCCATAACCAATATAAAGAACCGTATCAGGCAAAACAAGTTTTTTCTTTTTAAAATAATCTACACCTTGGTAACCGTTTACAATCCCAGAAACATTAATAAAATAAGACCATTTATCACCTGTATATTCCATCTGACCAAAAGCACCAGACCATTGAACGTTTCCATCACGGTCAGAATTATACGTATTTTTAGCAACCTTGTCGCCAACGCGTTTCATTGGAGAATCAGCATTTTTATCCAATTTATCTACAAAGTAGTCGCCGCCAAGTAAATCTTGAATACGTTGGTAATGTCTTCCTTCATAATACCTAAAATCTATACCTCCTGAAAATTCTATTTTTTTAGAATAAGAATAGTTAAATTGCCCAAGATATCCTACCCAGAAATGATTGTTAATACTCGCTAATAAAACTTGTGAGGATTTTATTTCTGTAGCTGAATAATTAAGATCAATATTAGGAGTTCCAAAGAGTGAATTAACTTTATTTTCTTGCTCAATTTGGTCCCAATCGATTAATCCTAAACTATCTCTTAACAAGGCCCCAGAATTAAATATACTTGTACCTCCACCTCTTCCAATTGACATGTAACCCATATTTGAAATGGATAATTTCTTGTTAACCTTCCAAAAGTCTTTAAGTGTAATTTGTGGTTTTGAATAGAAATTTTTTCTTTCGTTAAAAACATACTTGTTGCCATTTACATCTGTTCGATAACCCCAATGTTGATTAAAACGAATACCCATGTCGAAAAATTGCTGATTCGAATCAATAGGGACGTTTAATTTTCTAGCAAGGTCTGTGTCAAAATATTGTATGGCCTGATTGAATGATCGTTGTCCATGCCATTGAGGAGCGGCGAAGGCAGAAAGAGTAATCAAATGTGATTTAATGCTTTTAGAAATCTTAGCGTAACCAAAATATCCTTGACTAGGCGTGCCGAATACCCAACCATTACTTTGCTTGTAAGAACCAGATAAAGTAAGACCCCATCCTGATTTAGTCATTCCTGTGTTGTACGAGGCAACTGTTCTGAAAAAGTCTCCAGTACCATATTCCTGTTTTACCATCCCGCCTTTTTTATTTCCTATTCCTTGGGTGATAATATTTATAGTTCCTCCAATTGAGGGCATTGCAATTTTTGTCGCACCCAAACCTCTTTGCACTTGCATTTGGGAAGTAATGGCGTCCAGACCGAACCAATTAGACCAATAAACAGCGCCATTTTCCATGTCATTCACTGGTACACCGTCAATCATAACGCCAACATTGCGTTGGTCGAATCCTCTTACGTTAATTCTTGCGTCTCCATCGCCTCCTCCTGTTTGGGTTGCGTAAACTCCTGCGGTACCATTTAATAGCATGGGTAGATCACGTGATGCTAGTTCCTCAGTTATTTTTTGTAAGGAAATTTTTGTCAATGCAACGGGAACGTTTTGATT
>CAZLVX010000208.1:0-2640 GCA_964562965.1 uncultured Lishizhenia sp. | reverse complement strand
AATGGGGAACCGATGCCTTATGAGAAAGTAAAACTTTTGAAATCAGATTCAACTATAGTTGCAGGCGCACAAACTGACTTAAATGGATTTTTTCAAATTCCTAAACTAGAAAAAGGAAAGTATATAGTCAAAATTGACATTGCTTCTTATGAGCTATCTACACTAAATGTTGAGGTGATTCCAACCAAGAAAATTTACGATACACGCTTCGAATTAGTTAAGCGAGAAATAGTCAAAGAATTTAAGGAAATTAAACTTAGTGCTGAGCAACAGCGAAAAAAAACAGATCCTGATGTTTCAAAAATAAGGTTGGATAAAAAAGGAATTGAAAGAATACCAAGTTATGGAGCAGAGAGCGATGTTCTTAATGGTCTTGCCGTTACTCCAGGGGTTGTGACAACAGGTGATCAAGGGGGTCAATTATATGTAAGAGGAGGAACGCCTATTCAAAATAAAATTCTTTTGGATGGTATGACGATATATAATCCGTTCCACTCTATTGGTTTTTATTCAATTTTTGAAACAGAGTTGGTTAAAAATGTGGACATCTTTACCGGTGGTTTCGAATCGAAATACGGAGGTAGGATATCATCGGTTATGGATATCACTTACCGAGATGGAAATCGTCAAAAAGTTGAAGGTAAAGTTTCAACCTCACCGTTTTTAGCAAAAATGGTATTGGAAGGTCCATTGGGCAAAAAAATAGGAACATCACCTAGAACAGGGTCTTACATCTTTTCTGCCAAACACAGTTTATTAGATTACACTTCTAAGTCACTTTATCCTGGGATAAATCAAGGGAACGGATTGCCTTTCAATTTTACAGATTTATACGGAAAAGTTACCTTAAATTCTTCTGATGGCTCAAAGATTAGTGCATTTGCGTTTTACAATACAGACTCTGTTAACTACAGTGTAGCAGATTTAAATTGGCAAGCAGCCGGAGGAGGAGTTAATTTTTTAATGGTTCCTGTAGGCTCTCCGATTTTTATTCGCGGTCATGTTAACGGAAGCAGCTTTTCTACAACTTTCCAAGAAACTGGAGCTGAACCTAGAACATCAAGTATCGGAGGATTCGACCTAGGATTCGATTTTAGTTACTTCCTGAAAAACGAAGGCGAAATGAATTACGGATTCAATTTTAACGGCTTCAATACCAATTTTACCACTTACAACGAATTACAACGCAAAATAGAAGCAGTAAACTTTACTACTGAAATCGGAGCATACATTAATTTTCGAAAAATATGGTTGCGATGGGTGCTTCAACCAGGTCTTAGAACCCAAGTTTATGCATCTTTGGGTACTGTCTCGATTGAACCAAGGATAGCTGTAAAGTATAATGTTAACGAAAAGTTTAGATTGAAATTATCGGGAGGTAGATTCTCTCAAAATTTCACATCAGCAAGCTCTGATAAGGACATTGTTAATTTATTTAATGGACTACTATCCGCGCCAACTAATGTTCAAGAAAATTTTGTAAATGAATTTCAACAAGTGAAAAACACAAAAAACGGTTTGCAATATTCATGGCATGCAATTCTCGGTGGGGAGTATGACCTAAGTAGAAATATTTCCCTCAATGTTGAAGGTTATTACAAATACTTTTCACAGCTGAGTAATATAAATCAAAACAAGCTTTACGACGATATCGCTCAATTTGCTACGGTAGATGATGTATTTAAGAAGGACTTTATTTTGGAGTCCGGTCAATCTTTTGGTGTAGACTTGTTAATTAAATACAATAAAGACAGACTATTCCTCTGGGGTACATATTCTTTGAGTAAATCAACACGTTGGGATGGTTTTATTTCTTATTTCCCAGTTTTCGATCGTCGACACAACGTAAATATGGTAGGATCTTACTTATTGGGTAAAGATAAAACGTATGAAGTTAGTGTGCGTTGGAATTTAGGTTCAGGATTGCCATTTACTCCAACGGCAGGTTACTACCAACTCGTAAATTTTCAAGGAGGTGTAACCACAGATTATGTAAACGAAAATCCAGAGAATGTTACGACATTACTTGGTGATTTCAATAGTAAAAGATTGCCTTATTACCATAGATTAGATGTCACAGCTAAAAAGAGGATTAAATTTAAGAATAAATCGGAAATGGAACTTATTTTAAGTGTTACGAATGTTTACGATAGAAACAATATTTTCTATGTAAATCGAGTGACAGGTGAGGAGATATATCAGTTTCCTATTTTGCCAAGTTTCGGGTTGAATTATAAGTTTTAGATAAATGGCAAAAATCGTTGGGTTTCGCGCAATTAGACCTACTCGAGACAAGGTGCATTTGGTTGCAACACGGCCATATTACACCTACAAAAGCAATGTGTTAAAAGCGAAGCTTGAAGATAATCCCTTTACATTTTTACATATCATTAACCCTGAATTTGGTAAGGCAAACAAAACAAAACCGAATTCAAATGAACGATTCTTACATGTTAAGGAGCAGTTCAATAGATTTTTAGAAGAAGGAATTTTAAAGCAAGATAAGGAAGACATTCTTTATGTTTACAGGCAAACTAAAGGAGATTTTTCCTGTATTGGAGTCATTGCAGGATCGAGCGTAGCTGAGTATGATGCTGGCCAAATTAAAAAACACGAGGCAACCTTGACATCTCGAGAGGA
>CAZLVX010000207.1:2140-2649 GCA_964562965.1 uncultured Lishizhenia sp. | reverse complement strand
AAAATGTAACGTTTGAAATTGTTAATGCCCTTGCCCAAATTGTATTTCAGGGAAAAATTCAATTGCCGAATACGACATATATAATCCCCTTTAATTTCGCGATTGGAGAGTATTTTGTTTCACTTAAAAATGATTCAGATCTCTTGGAAGTTGAAAAATTAATTGTTCGATAATGGTTGTAATGTATCAATCATTTTCGATTCTTCTTTGCGATAAATAACATTGGTATTAAGATAAGATTTGAACCTAAATGACAGGAAAAGTAGTCTTTTCAAGCATTTTAGGTACTTGGTAAAACCAAAAGAATTCATCTTTATGTTGATTATGTTTTATAAGTCAATTTTGGCAGGCTCAATACAAGTGTGATGAGTAGGGTGAAGACGACTTTTACCATTTAATTTATTTTGAAATTAGACTGACTGTTTAAGATTATAAACCCTCTATTTTTCAGTCAATTTCACATACACTCCGACATCTAACTTTTGGATTAGTTTGCCTTCCCATTTTTC
>CAZLVX010000207.1:0-2130 GCA_964562965.1 uncultured Lishizhenia sp. | reverse complement strand
GGCATAAGCTCACTCAAAGACTTCAATAACTTGATTAAACTCAATTGGGTTAGTTTATTTTTGTTTATTCAGATTTAAGTAACATAAATTATAACGACCCTTACCCTTTGATTTTCACATACACTCCGACATCTAACTTTTGGATTAGTTTGCCTTCCCATTTTTCCAGGCAATAATCAACGGAACGTGTTTTTATTCCGTGGCTAAGTCCAATGTCTACGGCTTCTTTTCGTTGAAAACTGTCGGGTAGTGCATCGTAGAATTTTTGTTTTTTTGGTGGATTCTGAACGGTATGTTGTGCGGATTGGTTGGGTAAATTGGTAAACATCAAAATGCTGTGTTGTATGTAAATTTCTACTAATTGAAATGCGTTCTCAAAATCGTCGTCTGAACAATATATTTCGTTTTCGCATTCGCCATTTTCAAATTTTCGGATTGCTGTAAAGACCATGCAGATTCGATATAATATTAAACCCATTCTCTTGATTACACTTGTTGCCTCCTCCCCTGCGAATTCTGTTATGTCTTTCAAATAATCTTTGAATTCATTGTTTAAGCGATTCCATTGGTTTGTTGTTAAATGTACTTCTGTTGGATGTTGCTCGAGAAATTGAACCATTTGATACACCCGTTCTCCTAAGTCTTTGAAATGTTCTGTAAGATTTACTCGAAAGGGATCGGGTGCCGGAGAAACCCAATTTGCGTCCGATCGAAAAGCGTAAAAAATAAAGCGACTAAACAATCCGTCTTCTGCATTGGGAATGATATTAAAAATTTGATTTGGTGTCCCTGTCAATGCCACTGAAATACGTGGATGATTGATGTCTACAAACTCGCTGTTCGATTTTCTGCTTAACGATACTTTTTCGTGATGAAAGCCTTTTCGCAATAAATCCGAATAAGAACCCCATTCATTTTTAAAAACTGCCCCTAGGGTATCTGCTTCGGTTTCACAGATTATTCCTTGTTCATCGTTGTGTTGTAAGTGAAGGTATAATTTTGCTGTTGAGGTATTTGCCGGAATGTAAACTACTTTAAATGGCGGTTCAACGGGTGGGTCAAGATCTAAATGTGCTGACGACTTGGCATTGAGTACCGATGTTTTTCTTTTGTAATCTCGTAATTCTCTTTCGTAGATTAATTTCAACTCCTTGCTTTCATTTAGTATTTTGTTGTGATAAACATCCGCTAGTTCTTTTGATGATTGCATGGATCCTTTACCGCTTGCCGGTGGTGCGAGTATAAAACAAAATAAATTAGAATAAACGGTTCTTTGGCTGTAAAACCCTTTTACATTGGGCAAACATCCTGACAATATGACCAAGGCTGAGGTTAAAAAAACATCTTTTTCGCGGTGAATATCAAAGGCTGCTGTACCTTCTTTGAGTATTTGGGGAAGGCTTGTATGAACGGACAACGGTATTTTGGGTGTGTTGAATAATAAGTCTTTGGACCAATCCATTTCCTTAGATTCTTCAATTTTGACTTTTGCAACTTTTGCAAGCTTTGCAAACTTTGCAAATTCAGATTGATTGTTCTTAAATGCACTTTCAACTGCTGCTTTTTGTTCTCGTGATTCTAAATCGAAAGCAGTTAAGCAATATTCTAAAACATCTTCTTTTGGTATTCCAAGTCGGTTTGCATTTCTGGCCAACAAGTAAATGTGACTGTTTCTATTTCCCTTTTGGTAGGTAGAAATTTTCTCGGTGAATGCAATGCAATAATCCAAATTATAAGGAGTGATTCCTGTTTCGCTTGGCAGCTTCTCTTGATTGGCTAAAACAGGTCGAAAAATTTCACTCTCTTCGTTTAGGTACATTTCTTCATCCCAGGAAACAAAGCATAATCTCGTTACATCCTTACATTTTGCATCGGGCTCACAACCCGTCAGCTCTTGGTAATAATGCATTAATTGCAGTATCATTTGTTGGTGGTCAGACAAGGATGAATTTATTCGAATAAATATCTTAATCCCCATACCACTAGGACTGATAAAACTGGCAAAGGTGTATCCGCAACTATCTACTTTTGTTCTGACTTCCTGTAATTCAGCAACTGAGATATTGTCTAAATCCAAATGTGCTATTCCGCTGTATTCAGTTAGAAATTCCAATTTGCGCCTATTGGTAA
>CAZLVX010000206.1:0-2677 GCA_964562965.1 uncultured Lishizhenia sp. | reverse complement strand
ATAGAAATGTTGAATTGCTTTTCAAATTCCATAATTAACTCTACGGTATCCAATGAATCGGCACCTAAGTCGTTTGTGAAGCTCGCTTCGTTCGTTACTTCACTCTCTTCAACATTCAGTTTATCAACGATTATCGCGATAACTTTAGCTTTGATTTCAGACATCTTAAATAATTTAAAGGTTTCAGCCTGCAAAGAAAAAAACAAACTGCCAAAAAACAAAATAAATCGCGATTATTTATCAACTAAATCCAAAGAATGTCATAATCCCTTATTGTTTTCTAACTTTGTGGTCCCATGAATTCGCCTAGAATAGCCCTATTGATTTCAGGAACAGGATCCAACGCACGCCGGTTGATTAATTTTGAACCATTAAGAACTCGTTGTAGTTTCATTGTGTTATCCTCCAAAAATAACGAATCAATTCAGAGTTTTTGCAATGACCGAAAGTTAGAATATCTTGAGCTTTCTGGTGATACCGATGAATTGAATATACAAATAGAAAAAATTTGCCAAGAAAAACATGTCACTCACATTATTCTTGCAGGTTTTCTTAAAAAAATTTCTCCTAACATTATAAAAAACTACAGAGAACGAATATTAAATATTCATCCTTCACTTCTTCCAAAGTATGGTGGAAAAGGCATGTATGGTAGGCATGTTCATCAAGCTGTTTTTAATGCAGGCGAAACAAAAACAGGAATTACCATACATGAAGTCTCTGAAATATACGACCAAGGAAAAATTATTGCTCAGTATGAAGTAACTATTTCGGAATCAGATGATGTAGATAAAATCGAACAAAAAGTAAGACAACTCGAGGAGCTATATTTTCCAGAGGTCGTTAAAACCTTTGTTATTGGATAGCAGCTTGCAGGGCCTCACCAAACCGAAAACAATCTTCAAAGGAATTGTATAGCGGTGCAGGTGCGACGCGAATTACGTTTGGCTCTCGCCAATCTGAAACAACTCCCTCTTTACTCAATGCTTCAAATAACGATTTTCCTTGTCCTTTTGCCATAATGGATAGCTGGGCTCCTCTTTTTGATTTATCGCGTGGTGTTATCAGCTCAAATGTACACCTTTCTTGATTTCGAGCAGATAAATCATCTATGATGAATTCTAAATATGCTGTTAGTTGATCCCTTTTTTCACCTATGGCTACCATGCCTGCTTCACTAAAAATTTCTAAGGATGCCAAATGGACAGCCATCGACAAAACAGGCGCATTACTTAATTGCCAACCATCTGCACCTGGCATAGGTTCGAATCCTGCTTCCATTTTAAATCTCTTTGACTTGTCATATCCCCACCAACCTGCAAATCTAGGCAGTGTGCGATCGTTTGCATGACGTTCATGGACAAAAATCCCAGAAACACCACCAGGAGAAGAATTCAAATATTTATAACCGCACCATGCGGCAAAGTCAACGCCCCAATCGTGTAACTTGAGGTTAATATTTCCAGCAGCATGTGCCAAATCGAAGCCTACTTTAGCTCCTACAGCATGTCCAGCAGCCGTAATTTTTTCCATGTCGAATAATTGTCCCGTGTAATAATTCACACCCCCAATCATAACCAACGCTAATTCGTCACCTAATTCCTCGATTTTGGCAAAAATATCTTCCTCTCTAATCAATTGCTCGCCTTCCCTTGGAAATACTTCTACAAGATGATCCTTGGACAAACCGTGAAATGCAACTTGCGATTCCAAAGCATATTGATCACTTGGAAATGCTTTAGCCTCACAAAGTATTTTTGTTCTTTTACCTTGTGGCCTATAAAAAGAGACCATTAATAAATGTATGTTCGTAGTGAGCGAATGGGTTACCACAACCTCGATAGATTTAGCACCTACGATTTCAGCAGTCAATTCTGTCAGTTGTTCATGATATGAATACCATGGTCTCCTAGCCAAAAAGTGGCCTTCAACTCCATATTTTGCCCAATCCTCCAACTCTACTTTCAAATATTCTGAAGCTTTTTTTGGTTGAAGACCTAAGGAATTACCGGTAAAATAAATGACGGGTTTTTCAGTAAACGTTGGGAAAATAAATTTTTGCCTGAATTCTTTCAATGCATCTTGTTGATCCATGCTTCTCGCGAAATCGATGGTGTTCTGAAACTTAAACATATCTTGATTGTTCGTAATTTTGTACGACAAAGATAAGAGAAATGAACAGAAATGAACCAATAAGTCGAGTGGCCTCAGCAGCTCTTTTTGATAAATCTAAAACCTTTTTTCCGGGAGGTGTTAATTCACCTGTACGCGCTTTCAAATCAGTTGGTGGAACTCCGTTGTTTATTCAAAAAGGAGATGGAGCTTACCTTTGGGACGAAGATGGGAATAAATTTATTGATTTTTGTTGCAGTTGGGGACCTCTTATTCATGGTCACAATGATCCCGATGTTTTTGAAGCAATTGTTGACACATTGAAAAATGGTGCAAGTTTCGGAGCACCAACAAAACATGAAAACAACTTAGCAGAGTTTATTTTACAAAGAATCCCGTTCATAGATAAAATAAGATTTGTAAGTTCAGGAACCGAAGCGGTCATGTCTGCTATCAGATTGGCTCGTGGGTATACCGGAAAATCAAAAATTATAAAATTTGATGGCTGTTATCACGGACATGTAGATTCATTAATGGTAAAGGCAGGAAGTGGGTTGGTAACATT
>CAZLVX010000205.1:2446-2684 GCA_964562965.1 uncultured Lishizhenia sp. | reverse complement strand
GTGCTAATTTCAGGCTGTAAATCTTGATAGAAATAATTGAATTTTTGTAAAGAATTCGAAAGTTCGCTTAATTTTTGTTGCATCGTTGAACAATTTGCCACGTCCGTATTTCCGAGGTGTCGATTTATATCAGACATAAGCGAATTGTAGCGTGTTTCATCGAATAACATAGTTAGGAAGGCTTCAGCTTGATTTATGTTTGCGCTTGCTTGTTGTAGGTTGTTTATTTTTTCGATAC
>CAZLVX010000205.1:1521-2436 GCA_964562965.1 uncultured Lishizhenia sp. | reverse complement strand
TAATATGTCTTTACATGTGGAGTTTCCTTTTACTTTATCCATTTCGTTGAGATAGGTTGCTTTATCTCGAGAACACCAAATGTTTCCGGCATTTGCAACGAAAGATTTATTTATAATTTCTGCATATCCCATTTCCAGTAATTCCACAGTAGCCAGGGCTTCTCCTGAACTTAGGTTGTTTTGTTGGTTGGCAATTTGTATGTCCATTTTAAGTTCTTGAAAGGCTTGTGGACTTTCCTTGGTTAAAAAGCCTTTGATTTTGAAGTCGTCTACTTTTTTTACCCACTCTTCAGGCACTTTACCTTTTGGCTCTTCTATCTTTTCTTCGTCGCAGGGCCAAAGATTACATGGGCCATATTGATATAAGGCCAAACCTCCAATCAAAACAGCCATTATAACGACAATAGGTATAATTTTCTTTTTATTCATTTTCAACTTTATTGGATTTCATTCAATATTCCTTCATCTACGGGATTTACAACTTTACAATTACAATCAAAATACTTCTTTTTCATTTTTTTCGCTGTCTCCTTCATACTTGCATCTATTTTTTTGTTAAAAAAACTCTGAATTTTTACACAATCGCAATTTTTTAACTCTCCACCTCCGTTTTCACCGCCATTTCCTCCACCGTTTCCGCCGCCGTTATTCTTTTCTTTCTCTGTAGTGGTGACGCTCGTTTCACTATCTGCTTTTTTAGTAAAATACCTTCTTAATAGTGAGTTTTGATTTGGTTTGTCCAAATCTTTCCATTTTTTTGGAGAATCACTTTTTTGAAATTTGCCATTGTAGTATCTCCACAATGTCGTAGCATTTTGTCCTTTATAACCTGATGAATCTAGAATTGGCGCGAATTTTATGTCTTGTAGGACATATTGGGGTGGACAATTAGGACATTCTTTAGTTAAATCAAGG
>CAZLVX010000205.1:570-1470 GCA_964562965.1 uncultured Lishizhenia sp. | reverse complement strand
AGTCTAAATTGGTTGTGTCGTCCGAAGGACCTGCATCTGAAGTTGCTAAAACTGTTGGAACAGCTTCGTCCGAACCTGTTAATAAAACATACGAAAGAATTCCACCGCCAACAATTATAAATGCGATTACAATATACAAAAGCCATTTTGATTTACCCGAACTTTCTTCCTCGCGAGAATCATAGTAAGGAGAATAATATGGTTTGGGGTTTTCGCTACCTGGAATTGGTCGTGGAGTTGGAATTGGATCTACAGTTCGAAATGGTATATTTACAATTGTAGAATACTCGCTAACTTCCATATGGTGCACGATACTTCCGTTTTGAGTTATTTCTACGATGTCGCCAGCAAAAACTTTTAAGTAGAATAATTGACCAAGATCAATATGCCGAGTGATTTCACCATTTACTGTAATTGAATGTTCGTTAGATCTAAAATTATTTAACCTTAGTTGAATTTCTTTCTTTTGAACAAATTCCTTAATTTCCTCGTATTGCGAATTGTGCTCAATACTCGAATTGTTTTGTGTGATGAAAAACACACGGGTATAATTTGCGAATTTTGGCGTAGAGAAATTAAGTTTAAATACGGATTCGTTTCGAATTAAATGATAACCCGCAGTATTGAACCTTCGCTGAGGAATGTCTAAAGCCGTCGTGTGGACATTGGCTAATAACTCAATGTCTGTCCTCTCCTATTTAATCAAACGTTATACTGACGCCCCCCCTATTGAAAAAATTAAAGATGTCCATTTATTACATTACGAAATGTCCGACGATAAGTTTGCTTCAGAGCTTTCTTACAAACAAAGACGTGACAGATTGCATGTGTATATTGGACGATTTATTTTAAAAATCTATAAAATAGCGGATGAAAAAATAAAATCAAATTTTAATTCGG
>CAZLVX010000205.1:286-560 GCA_964562965.1 uncultured Lishizhenia sp. | reverse complement strand
ACAATCCATTTGGAGTTCGGATGACAATAAATTAAGCTATATTATACGAGAAATCATAAATAAATCATCGTCCGATTGGTTCTCGGACGATAACGGACTGAAGACATCAGGATACATTGTTGATCCTGTTCTAGAATACATTGACGACTATATCAAAAAATATATACAAAAGACAAATCGCCGTATTGCTTCTGATTCAAATTTTCGTGCTTACATATCACAGCAAATCTGTAATTTACAACAGATTCTGGTCAATATTTCTGATGGTTCATTA
>CAZLVX010000205.1:0-276 GCA_964562965.1 uncultured Lishizhenia sp. | reverse complement strand
TAGCTCTGCTTATTTTGAAATATATGGCGCCTAAGTTGGCCATTAATAATGAACCATTATCTACGTCCAGTTCATCATCGGAGTCAACGTCTGATAGTTAATTGTCTGGGACATCCTTTGGCGATATTCAATGAATATCGCCAAAAGAATCTACCCCGTGACTATTGTGTATTGTGATCAGAGAGACCAATATCTACGTTATTTGTGATCACTGACTGACAGTCTACAGGGTTGACCATTGATGCTCCAATATTCACGGCTACAATGGTAGTATAT
>CAZLVX010000204.1:0-2701 GCA_964562965.1 uncultured Lishizhenia sp. | reverse complement strand
GATCCGATAGAAATAGTTCAGATCGTAGAAGAAACTCTCGTGGCGGTTCATGGGGTGGAGAGAACAGATCAACAGGCACATCGGATGGATTTAAAAAATCTTCCGGTAGCTGGTCTGGCGGAGATCGAAATTCAAGTCCCCGAGGTGGTAGTGATCGCAGTTCAGGAGGTCGAGGCTTCAATAGCAGAGGGGATTCTGATCGCGGCGGATTTGAGAAAAAAGATCGCGGATTTAGTGATAGAAATAGCACCGATCGTGGAATTGGTGGCAGAAATACAGACAGAGGAGGATTCGATAGAAATAGTGCCGATCGTGGATTTAATAGCAGAAGCGGCACCAGTAGAACGGGATCGGATAATAACAAAGCAACTCGTGGCGGATCTTGGAGTGGTGAAAAAAAATCAACAGGAAGCTGGGACGGATCCAAAAAATCTTCTGGTAATTGGGGTGGTGAAGAAAGAAATTCAAGTCCCCGTGGCGGTAGTGACCGTAGTTCTGGAGGTCGAGGATTTACTAGCCGTGGCGATTCTGATCGTGGTGGATTTGAGAAAAAAGAGCGAGGATTTAATAGTCGAAGCGATTCCAGACCAAGTCGATTTGGAAAAGAAACAGGTTCGTATTCCGGAGGTTCAGGCCGAGGTTACAGTAAGCCAGAATTTGGAGGTAAACGCGAATTTGAGGGCAAATCGGATCGTAGCTTTGGTAAATCCAAAACCGCTAAGAAGAAAGATAATTTCCAGGAAACTCCGAAAGGATACAAAGGCAGCAGACGTACCTTCGGCAAGGTTCAACAACAACAGGAACAATCCTTGCTAGCTGGCGAAGATTTAGTAAGATTAAATCGATACATCGCAAACAGTGGCATTTGCAGTAGAAGAGAAGCCGATGAGCTCATTTCACAAGGATTAGTAAAGGTTAATGGTGAAGTAGTTACCGAACTAGGAACCAAAGTTAGACCACACGATACCGTGAAAGTGGAAGACAGAAAAGTTACGCCCGAAAAGCCAGTTTACATTTTATTAAATAAACCCAAAGGTTACATTACGTCTACTTCCGACCCTGATGGTCGTCAAACGGTGTTGGATTTGATTGATTTGCCAGGAAAAGAGAGAATTTATCCTGTAGGCCGATTAGATAGAAATACAACAGGCGTATTGCTATTAACGAATGATGGTGAGCTTTCACAGAAGTTGATGCACCCGAGTTTCGAAATCAAAAAAATATATCGGGCAACTTTAGATAAAAAACCAACCAAAGAACACATGTTGGCTTGGGTTGAAGGGGTGGAGTTGGAGGATGGTTGGATGACTTTCGAGCAAATTGGTTGGGTAGAAGAAGGCGAAGAGAATGTACTCGGTGTGGAAATCAAAAGCGGCAGAAATAGAATCGTTAGACGAATGTTTGAACATTTTGGTTATGACGTAACATCATTAGATCGCGCAATGTTAGGAGAATTTGACAAACTCAAACTGGGTCGCGGGAAATGGAGATTCTTAACCGAAAAAGAAATGCGATATATCGAGAGAATTAAACGAATGCATTAATCTTCGCGCAAAATTGTTTTTGCCTCGATCGTCTTTTGAAGTATGCGCCATGCATTTGGCCATAAGTTATTAATTCCATTATTAACAGCATTTCCGGTACCGAGGGATAATCCATTCCAACGTAATCCTACAATTCCCTTGTGATTGGGTTTTAGAGGCAAAAATTCTCGCTGGAAATAACGTATTGCGTCTTCGATACTCACGGATAAATCAACATAAGCTTGGGGCTTATTGCTTAATAAATCAAACGCCGCCGATGGTTTCCAAAGGTTTTTATTATATAGCCCAATAGGTATTCCTACCGATGTGGATTTTGGCAATAAACTCAGCAAATCCGGGTGATTTTCTAACCATTTACCTCTTCGAAGTATATAAATTTCACCTTCTCTGTATTCGGTTCCAATCCACTCATTGCCTAATATTTCTGGAAGTTCCACTGTTAGGGTTTTACCCTCTTTCTTCTTTTTTTTCTTTCTACTGTCTTCAATAGTGGCTTCGTCGCTCGATAAATCCCCAGTTTTTTGAATGACGGCAATAAAAAATCCTTCCCCATCCGTTAAATGCGGATAAAATCGATACATGTTCTCTTGTAAACATACCGAACCATCGGTTAAAATTTGAGGTAGAGATATTAACTCCCCACCCAACTCTTCACACAGTTGAGAAACGTTTTTTTCGTTTTCGATATCGTTGTAAGTACACGTGGAATAAATAAAATAACCGCCCGGTTTCAACGAAGGCCAAATATCTTGTGCTATTCTTTGTTGTCTTGCCGCACAAAGTTTCACATGCTGTAAACTCCATTCGCCAATGGCTTTAGGGTCTTTTCGAAACATGCCCTCACCACTACAGGGCATATCAGCAGCAATGATTGAAAACGTGTTCCTAACCCGATGAAAATCAGAGGCATCAGCTCGAGTAACAACAAAATTACCCAAACCCCATTTGCTAAGATTTTCTACCAATATGGGATTTCTTGTTTGAATAACTTCGTTGGCAATAAGCAAATCTTCCTTTCGTAAAACAGAAGAAATATGGGTGGATTTACCACCTGGAGCTCCGCATAAATCCAATACAATACAACCCGGATCAATATTCCCAAGCAATAATCGAACAACTTCACCAACCCGTGTACTGTTTAATTCTTGTACGTAATA
>CAZLVX010000203.1:0-2716 GCA_964562965.1 uncultured Lishizhenia sp. | reverse complement strand
TTTAACTACTTGCACTGCTGATGTTTTCATCAGCAACTAAGGTATCTCCTTTCATTTTTAGGAAGAGCTGAATTAAAGCGACCACATCCTTTTCGCAATAGTGTCGAATTCTGGGAAGGTCGCTTTCTTCGTAATAAACCCTTGCTACATCTGCACCTGAAATATCGTCTTTCGGCGTAGGAATTTGAAACACATGGCACAACAACGCCAAAGATGTAAAAGCTTTGTAATCACCAAATTTCCAAAGCTCTAATGTATCAAGGTGATTAATTTCCCAAGGCTTTTTCCCTGCAATGTCGAGTATTGACGGAAGTGCAACACCATTGATCAACATTCTTCGGCAGATGTATGGTATATCAAATTCCTTGGCATTATGACCACATAGAATGTGAGATGGAGAATTATAATGCTCATCCAATAATCGTTTGAATTGTTTCAACAATGTTTCTTCATCGTCATGAGCAAAGGATTTCAATCGAATTGTTTTATTGAGGTTGTTTTCTCTGACCATGCCCACTGAAATACATACGATTTTCCCGAACTCAGCTAAAATACCTCCTCGTTCGTTGTAAAGCGTTTCAAATGATTTTTCCTCGGATTGAGAAAACCTCGTTTTTGCATTAAATAATTCACGTGTTTTTTCATCTAAATCCTGGTAGTTGTATGTTTGCGGAACAGTTTCGATGTCAAGAAACAGGATTTTTTCTACTTGTACTTTTGTCAACATATTTTTCTTATTTAACATGAATTTACGAAAAAAAGTTGAGCAATGGAGGTGCCAATAAAAGAAATATTTTTATTTATTTTAATAAAAAACTATTCGTTTTTTAATTGTTCTTCCAATCGTTTTTGTTCTCGAATACGTTGGTCTAAAATTTCACAGTAACGCATTGTTGAGCTATTTCCTTTTTCTACATACGCTTTTGAAGCCCATTGCTGTGCACCATTTAAATCACCAAGAACTTCCAATGCCAATGCGACATTATGCGCCGCTCGAGCTCTTATTTTCCGTTTTCGCGAATTTTCGAAAATTGAAATCCAAGTGAGTTTTGCACCTTCCCAATCTTTTGATAAAGCCTGCCTTTCTCCGCGCTTCATAAATTGGTCTTTACTTTTAAATAAAATCCTGTCCTCCCAAACATATAATGGAACAATGCTAAGCGCAAAATCATTTCCAGTTAAGAAACTAACGTCCATGAGTGCTTGATTTCTTTTGATAAGTCTACCCAATGCATCTTGTACGTTCGAAGAAGTTTGCGACCATTTTTTGCTGTACATAAAAACATCTTCGTAAGCAATTTTCCTTTCCTTTTTATAGTAAACCCTGAACCCAGCCCTCGCTTTTGCATTACCTTGAACCGTTATACCCTGATTATTGCCATTATTTAACACATTAGCCGCAATTTGTCTAGCCGAACTTAAGGGATTGTCAATAGAAAAATCAGTATCAAAAAACTCTAATACCAACACCCCATCACTGTTGTTTTTTGAACATATGCTATCTATAGTGCTCCAAGGTAAAATATTTCCAAACGATAAACTTCTCGGGTCGGCACTCATCAAGGATGAATCACATCTGTAAATATTAAACCTGGTTGACGTCACAAGAGCATCCGTCAAACCACGAAGACATTCGTTGCTTAATTGTTTGTCTCGCAATGGAGTTTCTCCAGTAATAGTACCTTCAATAACAGCTTGATTGGTGGAAACAGCCCGATTCAACAAGGCTAAATTTTTTATTTCTGCAGGAACGGTTATGCGGGCTGCACGCTGAATTTGAACCCTCATATTTCGATGAGTAGAACAAGAAATGAGTAAGAGAAATGATAAAATTGAGAAAAGAAAAAATCTCATAGTTAGTTGAATCTTTTTGGTTACGAGCTTAAAGTTATTAATAATTGCGAATCATGTGTATTTTTGTCTCATGGCGGAAGAATTGAGTTATGTAACTGGTTCCAAATCGGAAAAGTATCAACACCTTATCCCACAACTCAGTGCCTTGCTCTCTGGAGAAAAGGATCTGGTTGCAAATTTGGCTAATGCTACAGCAGTATTGAAAGAAACCTTTGGTTTTTTTTGGGTGGGTTTTTACATGGTGAAAGGAAATGAATTGGTTCTTGGTCCTTTTCAAGGAACCTTGGCTTGCACGAGGATTCAAAAAGGAAAAGGAGTTTGTGGACAATCCTGGGAACGTGATGCAGTTTTGGTCGTTCCCGATGTAGAAGCCTTTCCAGGTCATATTGCCTGCAGTTCCTTGTCGAAAAGTGAAATTGTAGTACCAATAAAAAAGGACAATAACATCGTTGCTGTGCTCGACGTTGATAGCGATCGCCTAGCCGATTTTGACGAAATTGATGAACAATATCTAACACAAATTTGCTCTTGGATCGGAAATCATTGCTTTTAATCATTTGTGCATGCGCTTTATTTGCAGGTTGTGCTCAAATCGGTAGTATTACCGGCGGAGAAAAGGATGAAATTGCTCCAAAAATCATAAAATCTTCAGTAAAACAGAACGATCGAAATGTGAAAGCACAAACGTTTACATTTGAATTTGATGAGCGCATTACTTTAAATACAGCGAAAGAAAATGTAGTACTTGTTCCTCCTGACGCTTCTGCAAAAACAAGTGTTTCTGCAAAAACATTGACGATTACTTGGGATAAACCTTGGAAGGAAAACACGACTTATTCGTTATTTTTAAATGGAGTGGTTA
>CAZLVX010000202.1:0-2728 GCA_964562965.1 uncultured Lishizhenia sp. | reverse complement strand
CTAGAAAAAGGCGAACGCTCAGAACTAGCAAATTTGGCTAATGACTTATTATAGATTTATTTGTACAGTAGGAGTCCTATGGAGAAATAAATAAATAAGCCGGTTACATCATTTAAGGTGGTAATAAAGGGTCCTGTTGCTAAGGCGGGGTCAATCTTATATTTATTTAGCATCAACGGAATTAATGTTCCAAAAATAGCCGCGAACAAAATGACTGTAAAGAGAGAGATACTTACCACAAAACCAAGTTGGGCATTCTCAAACACGTAGGCAATTCCAAAAATTAAACTCGCCAGCAATAGGCCGTTGAGTAATCCAACGCCAGCTTCACGAACTAGTTTTGGCATTATTTTACCAAAATCCTTGTCTCCTCTTGCCAAAGACTGAACAACAATCGCAGAAGATTGAACCCCAACATTTCCGCCCATCGCAGTTATTAACGGAATAAAAAATGCCAATGCAGGAATTCGGGTAATACTATCTTCAAATCCAGATATAACTTTTGCGCCTAAAATTCCACCCATCATACCAATTACTAACCATGGTAATCGAGCAGAAGATATTCGCCAAATACTCGCATCGGGTTCGATTGGGTCTGAAATACCTGTCGCAAGCTGGAAGTCTTTATCGGCCTCCTCTTTGATATAATCAACGACATCATCGAGTGTAATCCGTCCCACTAACTTATTTTGATAATCTACAACAGGAACAGAGACTAAATCGTATTTTTCCATCACTTTGGCAACTTCCTCTGCCGAATCACTTGTTTTAACGGAAATTATATTTTTTGACTGATATAAGTTTACAATTTTAGTCTTCGCATTTGCAAATAATAGTCGTTTGAGAGACAATACCCCGAGTAAGTGATTGGTTTCATTCACCACAAAAATGTTGTACACCTTTTCTACGTCTTCAGCTTGCTTTCTAAGTTCCACAAGTGCACGCGTAACCGTCCAATCTACTTCAGCTTGGAAGAACTCTTTTTGCATGAGACCACCAGCAGTGTCTTCGTCGTAATTCAATAAGTCAACAATGTCTTCTGCAGCCTCATCATCCTCCATTTGAGAAATAACTTCTTGAATTTTATCGTCAGATAATTCTCCAAGAATGTCAGCGGCATCATCAGAATCTAAATTTTCAAGCTGGTCGGCAATTTCTTTAGTAGATAAGGAAGAAAGAAAACGGTCTCTCACGTCCTCGTCGAGCTCCATCAATATATCTGCCTGTACTTCCTCTTCAACTAAGAAATAAATGAATTTTGCTTCGTCATTGTTTAGTTTATCGATGATTTCAGCAATATCGGCATAGTGCAATTCTAACACATGTTCTTGAATCCAAGAAGTGTCTTGTTCTGCCACCTTTTGGCGCAGTATATCCAAGAAGTCATGAGTTAGCTCAAACCGCATGGCAAAAGTTTAATAAAAGAAACGTAATATTCTGGATTAAGTTCCAAAAATCATGCAATGTTAATCTTTACACAATCCTTGTATCACATGAAACGTGTCATGCGCTTGTATGATCTTTGTCTTAAGCACTATTTTTTTTGCATTCTTTTTAACCAATTTATCCAATTCATCACAATCCTTTACAAGTTTCAACATGGCAGCTTTTAATTCAGGTTTTTGATAATTAACCGGAATAACAGACTCTTTCAATAGAATTGCTTTTGCTAACATTTCACCACTTCTGGCCTGAAGAGGTAAAAGATCGTCCTTTTCAGCAGGATGAAAAGTTTGAGACATCACTTTATGAAATTCTTTAATTTCTGGCCAAGTATCATCTGCAATTTCCTTAAGTAGCGGATCGTTAAGCGCTGTTATATAGTTTGTTGAAACCATCTGCCAGTCAATCAATTTCCAAATACTGTTTAAATAGTCGCCTCGTTTGTTTTGATACTTTAAATAATATGCGTGTTCCCAAACATCTACACCTAAAATTGGAATTCCACGTTCTTTTGTCACATCCATTATTGGGTTGTCTTGGTTCGAAGTACTGGTCACTTTGAGTTTTTTGTCTGGAGTAACAATCAACCATGCCCAACCAGATCCAAAATGTTTAGCTGCCGCAGCACCCAATTTTGATTTTAAGCTATCAAGTGATTTAAATTCTTGCTCAAGCGCACTTTTCAATTCGGCAGACATTGACCCTTGTTTATTCTCTGGTGCTAAAATTTGCCAAAATAGTGAGTGATTATAATGCCCACCTGCATTATTTCTAACGGCATCTGAACGCATTCCAGCATTTAGAAGCAGTTGATTTAAGGAAAAACTCTCCAACTTAGTGCCACTTATAGCTTTATTTAAATTATTAATATAAGCTTGATGGTGTTTAGTTAAATGAATTTCCATCGTCTGAGCATCAATGTGCGGCTCATACGCGCTATATTCAAAACGTAAAGACGGCAACGAGTATTGTTGAGCAATCGATAAGGTAATGAAAGAAATAAAGAAGGTAGAAAGGGCAATAATTTTCATGACAAAGAATTTTAACAAAGTTACGCAATCTAGGAGCAAGAAAAAATGAGTGAACGGACCTTTTTTGTTAAAGATCTTGAAGATCGACCATTCGCATGGAGATAAGAGCTTTAAGCACCCTTTCGCCAATTTCTGGAACATCGATATGTATCAGATAAATTCCTGATGCGATAGGAATATTTGCATGATTAGTGAGATTCCAATCCTGTGAAGTAACCTCGGAATCTTTATTGAAGGTCTTCACCAATTTTCCA
>CAZLVX010000201.1:0-2814 GCA_964562965.1 uncultured Lishizhenia sp. | reverse complement strand
CAACTTTAGAAAAATCTAGATTTGGATGTCTGTCCATCAACGCTCGAATGGCATGTGCCGCCAAGTCATCAGCGCGAACACCTGACAGGGTTCCTCCAAACGATCCAATGGGCGTCCTTACCCCATCAACAATATAGACCTCTTTAGACATAATTGCAATTTTTCACGAAAATACAACTTTCATTTGAGTTCGAGATATGCAATCATTTGTTACTTTTGAGTAAATAAAAATTATGCTATCCCACGATCACTTGTCCTACTTTCAAGACCTTTTAGGGGACCGAGCAATCACAGCAACCGAAATAAGAAAAATTTATGGTTCTGATGAAACTGAAGACTTTAACTTTCCTCCAGCAATTGTATTGAAACCTAATTCTGTTGAGGAAGTTTCAGCAATTATGAACTTTTGTCATGAGAAACATATTACTGTAACTCCTGCTGGTGCCCGCACAGGATTAAGCGGTGGAGCATTGTGCGATCACGGTGGTGTGCTCATTTCAATGGAAAAATTCGATAAAATCATTGAAATTGATGAGAAAAATCATCAAGTAACAGTAGAACCAGGAGTGATCACTCAAGTTTTGCAAGATGCTGTTAAAGAAAGAGGATTATTCTATCCACCAGATCCCGCAAGTAAGGGATCCTGTTTTATAGGAGGAAATGTTTCGGAAAATTCGGGTGGACCAAAAGCTGTCAAATATGGTGTGACGAAAGACTACGTTTTAAACTTAGAAATTGTGTTGCCAACTGGAGAAATTATCTGGACAGGGGCCAATGTATTAAAAAATGCTACGGGTTATAATCTTACTCAACTTGTTGTAGGATCCGAAGGAACATTAGCTATCATCACTAAAATCGTTTTGAAATTAATTCCGCATCCAACACATGACTTGCTCATGCTGGTTCCATTTTTCGATGCACAAAAGGCATGTGAAGCAGTAGCGGCTATTTTTCAAGCAGGCATTACACCAAGTGGACTAGAATTCATGGAGCGCGATGCTTTACTTTACACTCAAGCATTTGTTGGCGAGTCAACGATTCAAGTAGCTGAAAATCACGCAGCACATTTGCTAATCGAGGTGGATGGGTTTGATCCTGATCAATTGATGGTAGAATGTGAAAAAATCATAAGCGTTCTTGAAAATTTTGAAACGGATGAAATTTTATTTGCAGATTCTGAAGCACAAAAAAACACACTTTGGGGCTTGCGAAGAAAAGCCGGTGAAGCTGTAAAGTCTCAATCTATTTACAAAGAAGAAGATACCGTAGTTCCGAGGTATCAACTACCAACATTACTGGGTCATATTAAGCGTATAGGTGCGAAATACGGTTTTCAATCTGTATGCTACGGCCATGCCGGTGACGGTAATTTACATGTCAATATTTTAAAAGGTGACTTATCTGACGAGTTTTGGCAAAAGGAACTTACATTTGCTATTCGAGAATTGTTTGAAGAAGTAGCTAAATTAGGAGGAACAATTTCGGGTGAGCATGGAATTGGTCTTGTTCAAAAACCATATCTTGACATCGTGTTTGGAGAGACTGAAATGCGACTCATGAGAGAAATTAAAAAAGTGTTCGATCCACATCATATATTGAACCCTGGGAAGATTTTTTAAAAATTACCTATTGAAAACAGAAATTAAGCATTACCGGGACTTTAGTTTGAATGAATTTCACGACATGATTCAATTGCGAATAGCCGTTTTTGTTGTTGAACAAAATTGTCCCTATCAAGAGCTCGACGGATTAGATAAGCATTGTTTTCATGTCCTTGTAAAAAATGATGAAGACAAAATTATTGCTACCTCGAGAATACTACCACCTGAATTAGCTTCTTTGGAACCTGCCATAGGTAGGGTGGTGTCCGATCCCGACTTCAGAAATATGAAACTTGGACATTTACTTATGAAAGAAAGTATTTCATTTATCGAACAAACTTTTGGAAAAGTTACAGTAATTTTATCGGCACAGGAACATTTAGAGGGTTTTTATAATTCACATGGTTTTGAGGCGACCTCTAAACGTTATTTAGAAGATGGTATACCGCATGTTAAAATGATAAAACAACACTTATGAGAAATTTATTTATTTATTTTTCACTTTTCACCTTACTTTTCGCCGCTTGTAAAAGCTATAAAGAGGTTAACTTCGAACCTAATGTAACTTCAACAAATAGTATTAATCCAACCTACATGGATTTGAAAGTGAGTCCAAAAGAAGATTTTTTCACCTTCTGCAATGGCTCTTGGGTAAAGTTTAATGAAATCCCAGATACAGAATCTAAATGGGGAAGTTTTAATGAATTAGATCAAAACAACAAATCTAAACTTACCGCAATACTTCAAGAGGCGCAAAATAACAATCAAGTTAAAGGAAGTGACAAACAAATTTTAGGAGATTATTACACCTCCTTCTTAGACATGAAAACCCGAAACGAAAAGGAATACAAAGGGATTTTACCTGAACTTTCACGAATAGATATGATCAACAGAAAAGATTTTCTCGTAGAGGTCATTGCAAAGCATCATTCGGAAGGGGTTTCCGCAAATTTCAATTTTGGAGTAAGACAAGACATGAAAAATGTTAACGCAAACGTTTTCTACATGGGACAAGGTGGAATTGGACTACCGAATAAAGAATATTATTTAAACGAAAATAAAAAAGAAATTCTCAAAGGATATGAAGCTCATGTCGCAAAGGCATTTGAATTAATTGGCTATCCACAAGAAAAGGCCAATGCAGCAGCACAGCTGGTTGTAAAATTCGAAACAAGAATGGCAAAAGCGATGTATTCTCCTGCTGAAATGCGAC
>CAZLVX010000200.1:0-2830 GCA_964562965.1 uncultured Lishizhenia sp. | reverse complement strand
AAATGGTCCTATAGCTCAGTTGGTTAGAGCACCTGACTCATAATCAGGTGGTCCCTGGTTCGAGCCCAGGTGGGACCACACCTTTAAGCAGTCTTAGACTGCTTTTTTTATAGGGCAATTAGCTCAGTTGGTTTAGAGCACTACCTTGACAGGGTAGGGGTCATTGGTTCGAATCCGATATTGCTCACGAATTATTTGAAAAAATTTGTCATTCGTTTTTTAATAGTTAACTAATTTCAAGATTCAGAATGTCAATTAATATAGCAGATCAAGAGCGAATTAAACGAATCACCCTTGCGATACGCCAAGAACATGAGCGATTAAGGTCGACCTATTCTTGGTTGAAATTTCAAGATTTCATTGGTTTTGGCTTACTTATCGTTAGTACATCTATGATTCTATGCTTTTCTTGGCTTTGGTATATTGAATTAATTTCGACCTGGTTCTTGGTGATTTGGGTTGCATTTTGGACGTCAATTCTACATGAATTAGAACACGATTTAATCCATGGCTTGTATTTCAAAAAATCAAAATTCATGACCAATGTAATGTTTGGTGTTGTTTGGATATTTAGACCTTTAACTCTGAATCCATGGATTCGGAAATACTGGCATCACCACCACCATCAACATTCGGGAAAGGTTATAGATATTGAAGAGCGAGGCGTTACAAATGGAGAACGTTGGTCACTCAAGAGGCTGATTATGACACCAGACTTACTGTTGAGTTTTTTATTTCGATGTGTTCGTATTTTTAAGGAAATTAAAACGGAATTTAAATCAGGGAACTTGAGTGAAAAAGACATGAAGATGCTCAGAAAAACCTTGTTTTTTGGATTTATGCCGATTGGTATTCCTGCTTATTTTATTTTTTATTTCTGGATATTTCTTGGTGTAAGTTCTTGGTTTGGGATTGAAATTATGGAGTCCACATTGTTAGTGAAATGGAGTTCATTCATCGATCCATTAATTTACGTTATAATCTTACCCAATTACATACGTCAATTTTGTTTGCATTTTATTACGTCCAATATGCATTTTTATGGAGATGTTGAAGACGGAGACATTTTTAGACAGACACAAGTCCTCAATGCTTGGTGGACTTGGCCATTTCAATTGTTTTGTTTTAATTTCGGTTCAACGCATTCCATTCATCATTTTGTGGTTAATGAACCTTTTTACACAAGACAGATGAGTGTGAAGAGGGCTCATCTCATTTTTCGAGAAGAAGGTGTGAAATTTAACGACACTGCAAGTTTTAATCGAGCCAATAGCTACGAGTAAATAAGCAAAGCTATTTTTATTACTTTTTCTGTTGCATGTCTTCGCTCATCATGGCCTGAATTTGCCTCAGCGTTTTCTGCATACCTTCAGCACTTCCATCCAAAAAGATGGTATTTCCTTTTCCGTATTCTGCAAAATTCTTAATGGCCTCTGTCCACATAGAAAATAAGATCACGTTGGTATCTAAATTGGCTTGTTTCATTTCCGCCGCAGCTTCGCTCATTCCTTTCGCAACTTCTTGACGGAACAATGCAACACCTTGTCCACGTAACATTGCAGCTTCTTTTTCTGCTTGAGCCGCTATTTTTATGGCATTTCCTTCAGCTTCAGCAGCTTTGGTTTTTGTAATTAGTAACGCTTGACCTTCATTTTCAGCAGCAGCTTTTAGGTTATTGGATGCAACTACTCTACTCATGCTTTCAATGATGGCTGCATCAAAAGTAATATCGTTGATTTGCAAATCTAATAAGTGATATCCCCATTCTTCCAAGGTGTGGTCAATTTGTTCCTTCACATTTTCAACTAACTCATGGCGTAGCCCTAAAATTTCACTCTGTTTCTGACTGGCAACATAAGAGCGAATTGACCCTTCAATCGTACGAATGAGTGCCTGCATCAAATCTTTATTGCTAATAAATTTAAAAGCGACTTTTTTTATGGTTTCTTCATCTTCATTCATCACACTGTATAGCAACATGCTTTTAAAGTAAACATTCGCTTGATCAACAGTAACAGCTTGAAACTCCATTTCAATACTTTGATTTTGTATGGAAATTCTCTTGTGAATTTGCTCTATTAAAGGGATTCTAATACGTAAACCTGGATGAGCATTTCTCCGGTATTTCCCGAATAAGGTGATTACCGCAATGGTTCCTTGAGTTACAGTGTAGAAAGAGAGAGTAATCAATAAAATAACTACCCCGATACAAATTAAAACTGCGATATTCATAATTTTAAAATTTAATTAGTAAAAACATACATTAATATATTTGCTCCCATTTGTAGGGCAGTTCTTCTCTTTTCCGGCGGATCATTGTGAACTTGAGGATCTTCCCATCCATCACTTAAATCTGTTTCGTATGTGTACAAACATACGAGCCTGCCATCGTCAATTATTCCAAAAGCTTGCGGGCGTTTTCCATCGTGTTCGTGAATCTTGGGAAGGCCATTGAAACTGTATTTTTGTTTGAAGATAGGGTGATTTCCTGGTAATTCTACTAATTGTTTATCGGGAAAAACTTTTTTTAATTCTGTTCTAATGAATTCATTCATTCCGTAGTTGTCGTCAATGTGTAGAAAACCACCTGCTAAAAGATATTTTCTTAGATTTTCAATTTCCGAACGCGAAAAAACGACATTTCCGTGTCCCGTCATATGAACGAATGGGTATCTAAAAATATCTTTGCTTCCAACTTCAACATAAGGTACATCCTTAGAAATATTGGTGTTTAACTCTTTGTTACAAAACTGAACAAGATTTGGAAGAGCCGTAGGATTTGCATAATAATCTCCACCACCGTTATATTTCAATACCGCAACTTGATACG
>CAZLVX010000199.1:0-2860 GCA_964562965.1 uncultured Lishizhenia sp. | reverse complement strand
CGAATTCAAAACTAATGGGAAAGGCCACCTTAACCATGAAGCCACATTTTTACAACACTGACTCTGTTACCTTAGATGCTAAAGCAATGGATATCAATAGTGTGTCTTTGAATGGTAAAAAACTTTCATTTACATATGACGATCAATTGCACCTTAGAATTAAATTGGATAAAGTGTACAAAAAGGACGAGAAATTTACTTTGTTGGTTGATTATGTGGCAAAACCTGAAGAGCGAGAAACAAATGGAAGTGCTGCCATTACTTCAGATAAAGGACTTTATTTTATAAATCCTAAAGGAGAAGACAGTGATAAAATGCCACAAATTTGGACGCAAGGAGAAACTGAAGCGAACTCTGTTTGGTTTCCAACAATAGATGCTCCTAACGCCAAAACATCTCAAGAAATTTACATAACAGTAGAAGAGAAATTTTTAACGCTGTCTAACGGAAAGTTAGTTTCATCCAAAAAAAATGGAAACGGAACGCGAACAGATTATTGGAAACAAGACCAACCGCACGCTCCTTATTTATTTATGATGTTTGTTGGTGAATTCAAAGTAATAAAGGATTTCTACACTCGCCAAGATGGATCAAAAATGGAAGTTAATTATTACGTAGAGCCGAAGTATGAAAATGATGCGCGTGCAATTTTTGGTGAAACACCTGCCATGATTAAGTTCTTTTCTCAAAAACTTGGCGTAGAATACCCATGGGATAAATATAGCCAGGTTGTGGTGAGAGATTATGTATCCGGTGCAATGGAAAATACTGGGGCTGTGATTTTTGGTGATTTTGTTTACAAGAATCAACGAGAACTTTTGGACGGGAACGATCAATCGACTATAGCACATGAGCTTTTCCATCATTGGTTTGGGGATTTGGTAACGTGCGAATCTTGGGCGAATCTTCCCTTAAACGAATCGTTTGCCAATTATTCACAATACCTCTGGGATGAATTTCGCTACGGGATAGACGAGGCCGACTACCAAGCAGAGCAAGAAGCACAGGGCTACTTTAATTCTTCCTCGTTTCAAGGCTATCACAACCTCATTTGGTACGATCACAACGATAAGGAAGATATGTTTGATGGACACTCTTACAACAAAGGAGGTAGAATTTTACACATGCTTCGTAATCATTTAGGTGATGATGCCTTTTTCAAAGGATTGAACAACTACTTGGTATCTAATAAGTTTAAAGCAGCAGAAGTGCACCATTTGCGTTTGGCATTTGAAGAGGTTAGCGGTCAAGATTTAAATTGGTTTTTCGATCAATGGTTTTTAGGAAAAGGACATCCAGTAATTTTCACTGAACAGGTCGTTGATAAAAATAATGTAACGCTAAAGGTTGTGCAAAGACAAAATCTTGAAGAAAAGTTCCCAATTTACCGTATTCCAGTAGAAGTTGCTATTTGGGATGATAACGGTAAGCGAATAGAAAAAGTATTACTTGACAGCCTAGAGCAAACATTTTCATTTTCATACACTGGTCAATTAAAAAACATTTTGTTCGACCATCAGCAAATGTTACTCGGCAGGTTGTATGAGGATAAACCGATGGCGCAGTATGCTCATCAATTTAAGAATATGGACCGTTGGAAGGCAAAATCCGTGGCATTCAATCGTCTGAAAGGGAGTGCACAGTTTGCTGAAATTCTAGAGTTAGCCTTAACTGATAAGTTTTGGCATATTCGCGAGTTGGCAGCTTCTTACATTGTGGAAAATTTGAAACAAGATCCCGAAGCGAAATACTTGTCAGGTAAGTCTAAAAGTTTAGTGGTAAAAATGGCGAGCGCTGATCCTAAATCTTCAACCCGTTCTAAAGCACTTGAAGCGGCTGTATTTTTTGCTGACAAAGACAAGATGGTTCCTTTAGTGACAAATGCTATTAAATCAGACTCATCGTATACAGTGCAGAGTAATGCGATTTCATTGTTGATTGAGCTGGGATCAAGAATTGAAGCGTTTAAAGAAGCAAGTAGTGTTTTGGATGATTTAAAATTAACGAAAGACGTTAAAGTTAAAGTTATGGTTTCTGAAGCTTTGAGTCAGTCAGGAAATCCTGAACATTTCGAGTTTATCAAACAAGTCGCAGAAGAAAAATTATCAGGTTCAGAAGCCTTAAGAGCATTTATTTCGTTTGTTGTTTTCGTTGCAATGGCAGAAGAACAGGATGATCACTATGCATGGATGGAGAGTTTGGTAGCCATAACTGAACAGAAAGCATTGAATCCTCAAGGGCAGGTAAAAATGTATTTTTCCAGAATAGTGGAATATGAACAAGGAGTTATTTCATCGAAAATCGAGCAGTTGAATACGCGAATTGCAGAACAAGCATCTGCAGCACAATCCTTAGAACAATTAAAACTTAAGTACGAAAATTTGTCAGATAGATTAAATCAAATACCAACCGAATAATTCTAATCTTTCAATAAATTAGTTGCAGAAGCTTGTGCGGTTGGCATTATGACTAAGTCATTGATGGTAACATGTGCAGGTCTTGAGCAAACATAATACACGGAATCCGAAATATCCTCAGCGTAAAGAGGTGTATAACCTTCATAAACGCTTTTAGCAGTTTCGCTATCTCCTTTAAAACGAACTAGTGAGAACTCTGTATCTGCGGCCCCAGGAGCGATATTTGTCACTTTAATCCCGTAGGGTAATAAATCTATTCGCATTGCCCTTGAAAGTGCATCAACGGCATGTTTGCTTGCACAATAGACATTGCCTCCCGGATAAACTTCTTTCCCTGCAATACTTGCAATATTCACGATTTGACTGTTTCTGTGATTTTTCAAGAATGGAATAACGGCCTTGCTGACATAAAGTAATCCTTTTACATTGGTATCAATCATTCG
>CAZLVX010000198.1:0-2886 GCA_964562965.1 uncultured Lishizhenia sp. | reverse complement strand
ATTCAGTTAAGTCTATTATGGATAACCTGCGATGACCAAGACCAACCTGAACATTATGAAGTTGAAGAAACTCAACACCCCTCCCATCAGGCCCACGATGAAACATGGAATCTGTCATGCTGTTAAGTTCTTCTCGGGAACTCAAAGATTTCGTATCAATAAATCCTGTAATGCCACACACACCACAAAGGTAGCGGTTTTAGCAGAAGAAATATGTATCTTTGATAAACATGAAGCTTTTGTTCCAAACAATTCCTCTAGGTAAATTAAATGTTGATACAGATTTTACTCTTTTCAACGATCATACTAATAAGCTTCAATTTTTTACAGCTCGTGATATTTTAATGACAGTACTTTGGGTAGTAATTTCAATGTTGGTTGCATTCTACATAAAAAACCTTAACAAAGAAAAAGTACAATATAATTTCTTTTTGCAAAACTTGATTTTTAAAATTTTCTTTGCTTTAATCTTTGGAAATTACTACTTACTTATAATACAAGGTGGAGATACAATTGCATTTTGGGATACATCGGTAAGACTGACTAATTTATTCTATTACAAACCTGAATTTTACTTTAAAGAATGGTTTCAATATCTCGATTCATCACAATATGTTAATTATTTTACTCCGGAAACAGGTTTTCCACCTCGATGGATTGCGAAGGAACAAGAAAGCTATTTCGTTTGTAAGTTATTTTCATTTATCAATCCTATTACCACAGGAAGTTATTTTGCAAATACAGTTTTTATGGCCTTATTATCCTCTATTGCTAGTTTTAAACTGTTCGATTTTGTAGTAGAAAATACAAATGTTCCCGTTCGGAATCTGGCTTTGTATTTCTTATTTATTCCATCCTTAGCCTTCTGGTGTACGGGAGTCTCGAAGGATTCTGTTATTTTAGTTTGTCTCTATTTTGGAATACCTATACTTTTTAACTTATTTAATGGTAAAAGTAAAAACCGCTTTTTTGCAATCGTTTATTTAATCGTAATATCATACATTCTTTTAAACATTCGCTCTTTCATGCTAATCGTACTAATTATTCCATTTTTATTTGCGATGAATGTGAAAATTGTAAAATACATTTTCAAAAACAAGTATGCCCAACGTTCCATGCGAATTTTCATCTTTATTGTTGGGTTTGCATTCATATTTCTTTACCTCGGCACGGCAGGTCAAAAATTCTTGAAGGAGGCCGAAGTAATTCAAAAAGATTTTCAAGAAAATACAACTTATCAGGGGAAAAAATACGATATCGGAAGTAATGATTATTCCCCTTCAGGGTTGATAAAAGCAATGCCTCTTTCAATACTTACGGGAATTTTTAGACCATTCCCATGGGAAGCCTTGAGCCCGGGACTCCTATTAAATGGAATCGAATCAATTATACTTTTCTATTTGTTTCTACAATTTCTTTCGAAAAAACCAGGGAAACGATTTGCACGAATACGGGATTCAGAAGTTCTCACATTCTCGCTTTATTTGGTTATGATTATGGGATTCATGACAGGATTTACTTCCGTTATTTTTGGTGTATTGGTGAGGTTAAGGGCCCCATTATTGCCTTTTGTGATACTTTTACTTACAACACTTCCCGAGGATGAAGCTGAGGAGAAGGGTGACTCAGAGCAAGATTTGGTTACTAGAGAAAATGAACCCGTTGCTTACTCGTGATGGTAAGGTTCTCCTTTTAAAATGGTAAACGCACGGTACAATTGTTCCAAAAAAATCATTCGCACCATTTGATGCGAGAAAGTCATTTTAGATAACGAAAGTTGAAGTTGAGCCCTTTCGTATAACTCTTTGTCAAAACCAAAAGCACCCCCCACAACAAATACGACAGTCTGGTTTGGTAAGTCAATTCTACTCGAAATCCAATTGGCAAATTCTATTGAACTTTTAGTCTTTCCATGTTCGTCTAAAAGAACTACGAAATCAGTAGATTCTAACTTTTTAAGAAACTGTTGTGACTCTCTTTTTTTTAACTCTTCTCGATTCAGCGATTTACCATTTTTAATATCTGAAAAATCAACACGTTCGAAATTACAATAATGCGTAAGGCGCTTCGAATACTCAAGCTCTCCATCTTTTAGAAATTCGTATGACGTTTTTCCAATTAAGAACAACTTAACTCTGAGCATCGTATTAATCTATCGCTTCCACAGCTTGAATTTCCGGAGCTACTACCTTTAAGGCTTCTTCTAATCCAGCTTTTAATGTCATTGAGCTCATAGAGCAATCGCCGCAAGCACCTAACATGCGAACTTTAACAATATTGTCATCTGTCAACTCCACCAACTCCATGTCCCCTCCATCAGCATGTAGAAAAGGCCTCAACTGCTCCATAGCAACTAATACCTTTTCTTTTGTAGTGTTTGTGGACATATTTATTATTTGTTTTTTAAAGTCTGCAATGATGCCACTAAATTACGAACTAATTCTTCAAATGCCTGAGCAGTGGGCGTATTTTCTTGAAAAACAGCTGGTCTACCACTATCGCCTGCTTCTCTTACACTCTGAACCAAAGGAATTGCTCCAAGAAATGGAATGTACATTCCCTCAGCAAGATTTCTAGCGCCGTCTCTTCCGAAAATATAATATTTGTTTTCAGGTAATTCTGCTGGTGTAAACCAAGCCATATTCTCTACCAAACCTACAATCGGAACTTTCATGGAATCTAATCTAAACATATTAATCCCTCGTCGCGCATCTGCCAAAGCAACCTCTTGGGGAGTACTCACAATAACAACCCCATCTAACGGAACTGTTTGTAGTAAAGAAAGATGAATATCCCCGGTACCAGGAGGCAAATCGATTACCAAATAATCCAATTCTCCCCAATGTGCATCCGTAAAGAGTTGAGTTAATGCTTTTGATGCCATTG
>CAZLVX010000197.1:0-2919 GCA_964562965.1 uncultured Lishizhenia sp. | reverse complement strand
CGGCGTTCTGTGTTGCATTCTTTGTCTTTTTTAATGTCGTACCATGGAAAGTCTCCATCTTGCCAATTGTAACTTCCATCACCATTATAATCGTAAAAAGGCGCGAGGTAATAATCTTGACCTATTGAAACATCTCCGTGAGCAGGCCATTCTTTTACAATTTCAGGAACTTTATAATTTGGAAACAAATCAGCTTGAGTTTGTGTTCCATTGAGTTGATCGTATTCTCCTGCTTCAAACCAAGCATTAAATTCTCGAATCATGTCTTGAGTGGTCACAAAATGTTTATCGTATTTACTACAGACATCGTAATTCGTTTCAGCAGTAATTTTTGTTAAAGGCCCCGTCCAATAGTCTTGTCCATTTCGATAGCGTAGTGCCGCAAGTTTTAATTGATTATTAACATCTGTACCTCCTAACCAAAGTGCAGCAGTAAACAAGGCCATTATCCCAGAATTTTTCGGAACCTCGTACATGTTGAGGTTTTGATTTGGAATTTGCCATAAATTTCCTGCTGTGTGTACCATAGCCCGAACATTATTCAATTCTAAATAAGTGGTTGCAGTCGGAGGCGCACAATTGGCTCCTTTTGGATGTGGAGTTTTGATTTTATAAGATCCGTCGTAGACCTGAGCGTTTCCAGTACTTGAGTAAAAACATAACAGACTTATAAAAATAATTTTATTCACGTGTTGAAATTACTAATATTCGGGCGAGTAAGCAAATTTGAAAATTTGTCTATGAAATCAATGGTTGAGAACTAATTTGGAAAGGTTTTGTTTTAAATTTTACTTTTGTCTAAAATTAAGAGCAATGAAGAAATTATTTTTAGGGATATTCACAGTTATATCCTTTTCGATGAACGCCCAAGTGCAAACACCAGCGCTAAGTCCTGTTTCAAAATTTGAACAGAAAGTTGGCCTAACCGATATTACAATTCAATATTCTCGCCCAGGAAAAAGAGATAGACTTGTTTTTGGAGATGTTGTCCCTTTTGGTGAAATATGGCGATTAGGTGCAAATGAAAACACAAAAATTACTTCATCAGATGCCATTATTTTTGGAAAAGATACGGTTAAAGCAGGCACTTACGCTATTTATGCGAAGCCTGAAAAAGAAAGTTGGACTCTTTTTCTTTACAGCGAAACCACAAACTGGGGTGTTCCAGACCCGTGGGACAGCAAAAAAGTGGTGTATGAAACAAAGTTGCCAGTTGTTCAGCTAAATGATGTCGTAGAGACGTTAACGATATCAATTGAAAAGATTGAGAATAACGGAGCGAGTTTAGTGATTATGTGGGATAAATCTAAAATTGCACTTCCGTTTACAGTTAACACGAAGGATAAAGTGTTAGCAAGCATAAAGAAGACGATGGAAGGCCCATCCGCTAATGATTACCACCGATCTGCGACGTTTTATTATCAAGAAAAAATTGATGTAAAAAAAGCGCTTGAATGGTCTACAAAAGCATGCGAAATGCGTCCAGAGGCATATTGGATGTTGCGTACAAAAGCCTTGTTACAAGCGGAAAACGGGGATTTTAAAGGAGCTATTGCAACGGCAAAGAAATCCATTGAATTGGCAGAAAAAGACGGAGACGCAGCTTACGTTAAAATGAACAAAAATTCCATAGAAGAATGGAGTAAAAAGAAATAGGTGCATGCTAGCAAGGTACAAGTATCATGTACTCATGCATTTTATTATCTTTCTTTGGGGATTCACTGGAATTCTCGGAAAGTTAATTGATCTCGAGGCCGTATTTATTGTTTGGTATCGCGTATTGATTGCTGCATTATTTTTAGCAGGTTATTTTCTTGTCAAGAAAAAATCATTTCGTCTCGAAAAAAAACATCTTTGGAAGGTTACACTTGTTGGATTAGTGGTAGTGGCACACTGGCTTACTTTCTACTATGCAATACAACTATCTACAGCCTCCTTGGGAATTCTTTGTTTATCAACCGCAACACTGCATGTGACATGGCTTGAACCTTTAGTCATGAAGAGAAAATTTTCTTGGACAGAGTTTCTGATGGGCGGCCTTGTTATTTATGGTATTTATTTCGTCTCCGGAGATTTTACACCGAAAGAGTTTACCGCGCTTTATATCGGATTGATTTCAGCATTGTGCGCCGCCGCGTTTTCAGTGTTTAATGCCAAACTCGCACAAGATATTCCTTCTGCGCAAATAACTTTTTATGAACTGAGTATTGGATTTGTAGTTTTGTCCCTGTTTTTACTTTTAACAGGACAGTTTTCCTATGAACAATTAGCGCTCAGCGGAAGTGATTTTTCTTGGTTGTTGTTTTTGGGAATCATATGTACATCTTTCGCCTTTTTGGTAACAATTGATATAGTTAAGAGACTTGGTGCATTCACTGTTTCCTTGAGTATTAACTTAGAACCGATTTACACCATATTACTGGCAATCGTCATTTTAAATGAACACGAACTCCTCAATAAAAACTTTTACATCGGAGCAGCTGTTATTATAGTGGTGGTTTTGGCCAACGGTGTGCTAAAATACCTTCAAGACAATAAAAACAAATAAAATGGAATATACGAATTTAGGTAAAACAGGATTACAAATTTCAAGATTGTCCTTAGGCTCTTGGTTAACGTTTGGGAAACAAATTGGAGACAATACGGCAGAGGATTTAATGGACATGGCTTATGATCATGGGGTGAATTTCTTTGATAATGCAGAAATATATGCAAGGGGAGAAAGTGAACGTGTTATGGGCAGAATTTTAAAGAAAAAAAATTGGTCAAGGGACACCTATCTTGTGAGTTCCAAAGTTTTTTTTGGTGCTGGTGGTCAATTACCAACGCAAAAAGGATTGAACAGAAAACATATTACGGAGGCCTGTAATCAGGCTTTGGAGAGATTTCAATTGGAGTATTTAGATTTATTTCTTTGCC
>CAZLVX010000196.1:0-2929 GCA_964562965.1 uncultured Lishizhenia sp. | reverse complement strand
ATTGATCAACGCATACTTGGCAGACACCCTTTCCCCGGTCCGGGCTTAGGTATAAGAATTCTTGGAGAAGTCACAAAAGAAAAGGTACGTATTTTGCAAGAGGTCGATGCGATTTTTATTGATAGTTTGAAAGAAGATGGGTTGTATAATGATGTTTGGCAAGCAGGAGCGATTTTTCTCCCTATTCAATCTGTCGGGGTAATGGGCGACGAACGAACGTATGAAAATGCAGTAGCCTTGCGAGCGGTAACGTCCACCGATGGTATGACAGCAGATTGGTGTCACTTGCCCTATGAGTTTTTAGCCAAAGTATCCAATCGCATAATAAATCAAGTGAAAGGAATTAACAGAGTAACCTATGACATTAGCTCAAAACCACCAGCAACTATTGAATGGGAATAAATTGAAAATCAAAATTTTATTCTTATTTATTTTGCTATTTACTTTAAATAATATTTCCGCTCAATACGCAGAAGTATTAAAGAAAGAAGATGGCGTATTTTATATCCACACAGTAGAGGATGGAAACAGTATTTATGGTATTCAACGCTGGTATGGATGTTCCATTGATGATTTACTCAAGACAAATCCTGGTATCGAACGAGGATTGACAAATGGTACAGTGGTTTATGTGCCTGTTCTGCGAAAAACAATCTCGCATGTAGTGGAGAAACAAGAAACATTATTCAAACTTAGCAGAATGTATGATGTCTCAGTGGATTCGATTATTGCCCAAAATCCAAGCACGGAAAACGGATTAAAAATTGATCAAAAATTAAGTATTCGTAACGCTGTGCCAAGAATTGCGATTGCAGAAACCAGTAACCCTGAACCAATTTTGAATGCGGCAAATGTAGCAGGAAATGTTCGCTTGACTTTTTCAGATAGCGTAGTTGAACACACTGTTCTCCCACAAGAAAACATGTATACCATTGCCAAGCGATTCATGATTCCAGTGCAGCGAATTTTGGAATATAATCAACTTAATTCCACCAAAATAAATGTCGGTCAGAAATTGAAAATACCTTTGAAAAAAGAAAATTTATCACCTGTTCCAACGCGTACTCCTGTTAAAATCACTCCTCTAATTACGAATTCGATGAAGTGGGGAGAAAAGCTTCCACAATCTCCTAAAATCGCCATTTTACTACCCTTGAATTTGGACAGCTTATCAGAAGTTAACAAGAGTGTTTCGAATTTTGGCCTCGACTTTTACATCGGAGCTCAGATGGCACTCGATAGTTTGGAACGCGAAGGTTATTCGGCATCAGTTAAAATCATCGATTATTATCAAAAAGGAAAATCGTTCATGGATATTGTTGCTTCGGAAAAATTGAGCTCTTACGATCTTATTTTTGCACCTTTTGACAAAAAAGAAGCCGAATTACTGCACAACTGGTCTTTAGGAAAACAAATATATATCGTTTACCCGACCTCTGTTTCCCCATCTGTAATTAAGAAAAACCCATTTGCTCTGACATATTCCACTACGAATGAGCAATTAATTATGGGCATGGCAAAATATTGCCGAACATTACCCGGACGAATTGTCCTTATAAAAAATGAAAAAACCGATGAAAATTGGATGCAAAATATCTTTTCCTCGACGTTTAGGTATGAAAGTAAAAACAGTGATTCACCTCTGATCGAAGCTACACTTAAAAATTACAAGCAATTTGAGCAAATAGGTGGTCCGATTTACTATGTTTTCTTGTCAACTGAAAAGGAAAAAGTTCTGCCAATATTAACAAGTTATCAAACATCAGAAAACTTTAAAGTTATTGGATTAAAAGATTGGACCGAATGGAAGGAAGTCAATGCTACGATAAAGAACAAATTTACGTTTCTTTTTGCTGCACCCAACCAATTTGAGTATGATGATGAATCTATTAAGTTGTTTCATAAAAAATTCAGGAATTCGAAGCAAGCAGATTTAACAAAAACCGTTTGCTTAGGTTATGACGTTACAAAAAATGTATTGTCATATTCTTGGCAAAAACAAATCCAAGAAGGAGTTATTTCTTTCCTTTCACCCACACTGAGAAATGAGACAGATGGTTTTGAAAACGCTGCTTTTATTCCAGTGATTTTTGAACAGTTCAAAACGAGAAATTTACTTAAACCATGAGAGAAGAGATTTCGGAGCAGTTCAGAGTACTTCAGCTTCATATTACAGAAAAGCTTGAGCGTATGGATACGCTTGGGAAATTTCACGAAGACTCGTGGACACGTTCGGAAGGCGGGGGCGGTTTCACACGTATAATTAAAAACGGTGCCATTCTTGAAAAAGGTGGAGTTGCGTTTTCAGCTGTTCATGGTGACGTTAGCGATGCCATGAAACAGCAATTACAAATGGAAGGAGCGTCCTTTTTTGCCACAGGAGTTTCCATTGTTTTACACCCAAAACATCCTAGGCATCCTATTATGCATATGAATGTTCGTTATTTTGAGCTTGATTCAGGTGAATATTGGTTTGGTGGCGGAATTGACATGACGCCTCATTATGTAGACAAATCGAAAGCTATTTTATTTCACCGCTCGTTGAAGGAGGTGTGTGATGAATACCATGGTGATTTTTACAGCGAATTTAAACCTTGGGCTGATCGCTATTTTTATCTGCCTCACAGAGGTGAGACAAGAGGAATTGGTGGAATATTTTACGATCATAAAAACGAGCAAAATACAGGTTTAAGCAAAACTGCTTTACTTAATTTCAGTATAGCACTTGGCAAATTGTTTCCTGTAGTTTACAGTGAGCAAGTAAAATTTAATGAACTGACAGAACCAACCATTGAAGAAAAGCAATGGCAAGCGTTGCGCCGAGGACGATACGTGGAATTTAATTTATTGCACGATAAAGGAACTAAATTTGGGATTTATTCAGGTGGTCGAACTGAATCTATATTAATGAGTATGCCTCCTGCAGCGA
>CAZLVX010000195.1:0-2938 GCA_964562965.1 uncultured Lishizhenia sp. | reverse complement strand
GCAGCGATTTTAGATATTTTAAGGCCGTGTTTATTAAGTAAACTAATGTTTAATAAAAAACTTAACTCCTCATCGGTGTAGGTGCGTATCTGGGTATCCGTGCGATCTGGAACCAAAATTCCGTAGCGTTTTTCCCAAATACGAAGCGTGTGCGCTTTGATTCCCGTTAAAATTTCAACATCTTTGATTTTATACTCTGCCATCTCTAATGACCCTAAAACAAGCGTGTTATAATTTTGTTCGCAAAACTAGCACATTATCCTGTAAATTTGCATCATGATTGTAAAGACTGCAGAATTTATTATCTCAAACACAGAAGTCTCCAAATGTCCAAATGATGGATTACCCGAATTTGCTTTTATTGGCAGAAGCAATGTTGGAAAATCTTCCTTAATCAATATGTTGACAGGGAAGAAAAATTTAGCTAAAACGTCTGGAACTCCAGGAAAAACGCAGCTTATCAATCATTTTTTGATCAATGAAAAATGGTACTTGGTCGACTTACCTGGTTATGGCTATGCAAAATCAGCACGATCGAATCGTTCAAAATGGGAGAAATTTATAGCAGAGTTTTTATCAAAAAGACAAACCTTACAGAATACCTTTGTTTTACTTGATGCACGCTTAGAGCCGCAAAAAATTGACCTCGAATTTATGACGTGGTGTGGAGAACGCCAATTGCCCTTTTCTATGGTATTTACGAAGATTGATAAATTATCAAGTTCAGCGCTACAAAAAAACTTGGCGAGATATAAAAAAGAAATGTTAAAATATTGGGAAGAAATGCCGCCTGTTTTTACGACGTCAAGTGAATCGGCCTTTGGAAAGGAACCTTTACTTCAATACATCGATAAAATTATTGTTTAAGGCAACATTAGCGTTGACCAACTTGAACAACGCCAATTGTTTCTAACTTGAGTGAACTTTGCCTCAATTGACGTTCCTTTGTTCAGAGAGAAATTCACCACGGCTTGACCTTCAATCATGCGAATAGAATTTATTTTTAATTCTTTCTCCCAACCATCATAGTCTTGACAATCACACCAAACGTTGGCTTCGAAAAACGGATTAACCTCGCCGATACGGTATTCTATTTCCTTGTTTTTAAGACTCAGATTAACACCAAAAGCGATTGCCTTGTATTCGTCTAAAAAGGTTGTGGTGAATAATGAGTCTTTTACCAAATTCTTGAAGCGCGTATCGAATTTTACCCAGTCAATTCCTGAATAGAGAGAATCACCATCCGTGGAACTAACTTCGAAATCACGTATTGAATCGTTGAGATTTAAAGCGAGAATCTTGCGCAATTTCTGCTCTATAGTAGTTCTATCGGTTTTTTCTAACTGAGGTGGAGCTGGTCGTTCTTCCTCACAGCTTAAAAGTGAGAAAGTCACAAGCGTTAACCAAAAGACATAGTTCATTCAACTAAAATTTGCACAAAGTTACCAAATTGCATGGCAAATGAACCGTGCCTATTCGCTAATAGAAGAAAAAGAAGAAAAACAGGGCTGCTTCACTACGACGTATTCCATCAGTATAACCGATGGTGCTTCTTGATCCATTCATTACGCGCTCTCCGTCGACATATCCAATTGTGCTTCTCGAACCGTTCATCACGCGATCTCCGTCAATGTATCCGATTGTGCTTCGGGAGCTGTTCATTACGCGTTCTCCATCAAAATATCCAATGGTACTTCTTGAGCTATTCATTATACGTTCTCCGTCGATGTATCCAATGGTACTTCGCGAGCTGTTCATCACACGGCCATTTTCAATATAACCAACAGTACTTCGGGAACCATTCATAAGCCGTTGTGCGGAAAGAGAAAAGGTAAACAAACCGAATAAGAAGATAAAAGCTATTTTTTTCATGAGTTTAAGATTTATCCTAAAGATACGCGATTTTTTATAAATCTTACAGAAATTAATCGTACAGTGTACATGAAATATTCGTAAGCTAGATTTTCAGCAAAGGAAAACACTATAAGACCTGCTAATCCTTATCTTTGCACAAATGACGCATCCAAGAACTTATACAACGCCCTGGGAAGATTACGAGCTTATTGACGCAGGAGGAGGAAAGAAATTGGAGCGATGGGGAAATATTATCACTATCCGACCTGAGTTACAAGCGTATTTTCAAAGTGTTCAACCGTTTACGGAGTGGAGAAAAAAGGCGCATTGGGAGTTTATTGAAACTTCCGGAACAAAAGGTAAATGGAAAGCCTTGCAGCCGAATACACCGAGTAATTGGCAAATTAAGTATGAAAAATTACTTTTTAAGTTGGAGCTTACGGCGTTTAAGCACGTAGGAATTTTCCCTGAGCAACGAAGCAATTGGGATTGGGTGAAGGATTCACTTCAATCGGAAGAAAAAGTGCTGAATCTGTTCGCCTACACCGGTGCAATGTCGTGCTTAGCTCGCTGGAAAGGGGCAGAAACCACCCACGTCGATTCCGTGAAGCCAATTTTGTCATGGGCTCGTGAGAACATGGAAAGCAGTAGATTGCTCAACATTCGTTGGGTGCATGAGGATGCCTTAAAGTTTGCACAACGTGAGGAAAAAAGAGGCAATAAATACGATGTTATTGTAATGGATCCGCCTGCTTGGGGTATCGGTGCGAAAGGGGAGAAGTGGAAATTAGAAGATAATGTGGATCAATTAATGAGCACCGCTTCGACTATTCTTTCGCCAAAAGGCCGGTTGGTGATGAATACATATAGCCCGATGGTCACTTTCGAACTTTTGGAGGAATTGGCCGCTTGTTATTTTCCAGAAAGAAATTGCGACCTTACGGAGCTTTACATGGAATCCACAACTGAAAAACATGTGTATTTCGGAAACTTACTTCGAGTTCAACCTAATAGGTAATTAACCACTTCGATTTTAGTCTCTAAGAAAAAATACCACTTTGGTTGTTTGGGTTTTTGTATTGAA
>CAZLVX010000194.1:0-2953 GCA_964562965.1 uncultured Lishizhenia sp. | reverse complement strand
TGTAAACATTTTAATATTTCCTTTGATCGCCTTATTGAAACGGGTGAGGGACAAGTGATGTTTAGCTTTCCTCCATTCAAAAATTACGATTTCAGTTTGGAGTCCTATTTGGAGGATATTTTAGCTTCATTGCAACAAATGAAACAATTGAATCAAGGTGAATTTATCTTTTCTATCAACAATAGCAATATTTTTCAATTGATGAATTTTCCTCAATTGGTTCGTTTTCGTTTATTTTTTTGGGCAAAATCGCATCTTCAAATACCAGAATATCAAACCTTAAAATTTAAACACGATAAACCCACGCAAAGGGCATTTGAATTAGGTAAACAAATTCTTCAAAGCTATAATTCACTTCCATCAATTGAGATTTATGACCTTGAGTTTATGCGTGGATTCATGCGTCAAATACATTATTACTACCGAGCTCAATTGTTTGAGGATCCTAGTTACGCGGTGTTTTTATGCGATCGCGTCGCAGCATTCATTGAGCACTTGAAAGCACAGGCCGCTGAAGGTAAAAAATTCATCTTCGGCACAAGCGCTCCAGCCTTTGGTAACGAGTTGTCCTTTTACCTCAACGAAACAATTAATACCGATACTACTTTCTACTACACAAGCAAAGAAGCAACAGGAATCTTTATCAATCACAATGTAATGAATTACCTTCACACAGCCGATCCTGCTTATGTTTCCGACACAAAGCAAGTCTTGGATAAACAATTGGCCAATTCCAGCTTAATTTCGACGGTGAACGAAAAAGAACGCAATCACTATTTTAGCGAGATTCAAAAGATGGTCAATTACTTCAAAAGAAAAATTGAAGACGATTTAAATGCGTTTATCTAAAGTTGCGATATTCACAACTACCTATTCCTAACTTTCGGTATTCAATTTAACCACATGAAAATTAGGGCATACATTTGTCCAATAAATTAAAAACGAAAGATCATGAAAAAAATGTTAGTAGGTGCTTTCTTTACCCTTAGCACCGTTTTTTTATCACAAGCGCAAAATGCGTTTACCATTGCCGCTGCAAACCCTAATGTTAATGGTGTAGCGATTTCAGGAGAGAGTGGAGCAAAAATGATACGATTGGAGCTTATTCGACTTGGGAAATACAAAGTATACGATGAATTTGATATGGCAGATGTGGTGAAAGCCAATCCTGAATTTCAAGCAAACTGCTACGGTCAAACTTGCTTGGTAAAGCTAGGTGAAGCCCTCAAAACAGATTTCGTTATTTGCGGAAGTATTGATGGCCTTTCGAATAAAATTGCGGTTACGCTTAAAATTGTCAATGTAAAAAATAAAAGCATTGAAAAATCGGCAATTAAGGAATTTGCAAATCAACCAAACGAAGTACAGCGGATGATTGAAATCGTGTTAAAAGAAATGCACGGTATTGAAGTAGACAAAGTATTACAAGATCGTTTAGCTTTTAAAAACGACATCATTACATCAAACAATGTTGGAAAAGTGAATAATTCTGGTCCAAGAATCGGAATCGCAGGAATGGTAGGTTCGTTATATGAATTTGCAACGCGTGATGCCAGTCGAGGTGGACTTGATATCTTTCCTGCTATCAGTATGATTGGGTACCAATTAGAAGGTCAATACGTTGGAACTGAAAACTTTTCTGCACTGGTAGAAGGTATTGTTAATGTATCAGGTCTAGAACAAGGTCAATTTATTCCTTCGTTCACTTTAATGAACGGCTTCCGTTTTGGAAAAGGAAATTGGGAGTTCGCTTTTGGTCCTGGATTTGGCTTGAAGAGAACAACGAATGGATTCTTTGATGATAAAGCTGTATTTGGTGAAAAAGATGCATATTGGTCCGAGGCAGATTTCAATAATACTTACGGAATGGGGGCTAATCCGGACGCATTGGCTGAAACTCAGTTAGGGTATAAGCCAGGGTATGATTTTAGTGAGAAACACGGTGATATTCGCGGTATAACAGCGATTAATACATCATTTGTATTTGCTTTCGGTCGTACTTTTCAAGCAGGAGCACTAAATATTCCGGTAAATTTATTTTACTCTTCTCAACGAGGTGGCGGTTTTGCCGGTATTAACGTTGGATTCAACGTGGTTAAAAGTAAAAAGAATTTAAACCCTGGTCAATAATTAATCCTCAACAGAACTGAACCATGAAAAAGTTCATTTGGTTTCTTTCGTTTCTTATGATGCTGCTTTCCTGCACTGTGCAGGAGCGGTATCATAGGAGAGGATTGACGATAGAATGGAATACCATTAGCATTAAGAAACAAGCCCAAAAAACATCAAATCAGGAGTTAGTTTATCAGGATTTAGCAACGAATAACGATGAATTTCAACCGACGAAGAAAGAAATACACATCGTTGAATCGCCACAAGAAATTGAAACTATCAAACCAAATTTGGCAGAACCAACAGATTCGATTGAAAAAGTTCAAAAACGTAGACGCTTCAATCGGAATTTAGTCTTGGCATCTTTAGGAGCTATTGGTATTGGCGGTCTAATGGATTACCTTAATTTCACGAATTATCAAGTTGATCCAAATTATTCAAGCACAAATGACTATAGAAACTATCGAATAGCATCTCAAATTAGCTACACAGCAGGTGGAATCGGACTCTTCTCCTGGTTAATAAAACGAGGTGTGGAGGACACTGGCAACAACCGAGAAGTTGTAAAAGAAAACCAACAAAATAATATTGTTTATGATACTTCGAAAGTTCAGGAAAATGTCGTTATTCAACAAAATCAAAACACAAACAATCAATCGAGTGAGGATCTTAAATTAGCCAGTTCTCAGGCAAATGCCAGCGTATTACTAGCGGTTCTGGGAATTATAACCACGGCCATGTTTGGTTTGGGTTTAATTCTTTGTATTGCAGCTATTATTCAAGCAAACAGTAGTATTAAATTAGCTCCTAATGCTCCTTCAGCAAGAACAGCATTAACCGG
>CAZLVX010000193.1:0-3010 GCA_964562965.1 uncultured Lishizhenia sp. | reverse complement strand
GAATGAAAGGCGAAAAGTAGAAAACTTAAAAGAACAACTATCTTCATTTTTGCATGAGTTGCACCCATTGTTTCTGGGAAAGAATTTTCTCTAATTTAAAATGTACAGATTTAGAAGGGCTGTGCCATTCTATAAGTCCAATGCCTTTAGAAAAATATACCATTTCTTCACCCGTTCTTTCTTCTTCCTTACGCTGATAAATATCAATGTTTGTCAATCTGACGTAATCTTTGAACACCAACGTTTCAAACTTCTTTTTTTCAAATTCTACCGTGGTTTTTCCATTATATTTTCTTACAATCTCTTTTAAGATTACAGTTGAATCATTCAATCCCCTGAACTTGGAAGCGAAGAATACTTCTTGGGATAGATCAAATGGAAATAAACGATTTTTGTATAAAATTGCTTGTTCTTTTTCCTTTTTTCCATTGACAACCATATGATCCATGAGGTCTAGTGAGTCTACGTTATAATTTAAGGCCTCCAATATACGACCATCAGAAGCATAGCGTTCAACAACGATGTGTGACCCTTGAGAATCAAGCACTTTGTAAACTCTATGAAATTCTTCGTCAAGGCCATTTTTAAGGTTTCGATACACATAAAAGCGCGCACTATCAGACAGGGGATAAAAAAATGCCGCGTTGGGATTTAAACTCACGTCTGAATACTTAGTATTTTCCTCTTGAGAAGAATTCCCGCAGGAAAAAAGGAGTACACTAAATACTAAATATCCTAAAAATTTCATTTTGTCATTTTCAGAAAAGCCACTTCTTGTTCTGTCAAATGACGAAACATTCCGCGTGGTAAATCTTTTTTTGTTAATCCGGCAAATTGCACCCTATCTAAACGAAGCACGTTGTAACCAAGAGCTTCAAACAAACGGCGAACGATACGGTTTTTTCCTGAATGCAATTCAACACCAACCTCTCTGTTGTTACCAACTTCCACAAATTCTGCTTTGTCTACTTTAGTACGTCCGTCTTCAAGGTCCACTCCATTCAATAATTTTTCTAAATCTTCCTTACTAACCGGTTTGTGCAACTCCACATGATAAATTTTACGCGCTTGATAGCGAGGATGTGTAAGTTTTTTTGCCATGTCACCATCATTCGTAAACAAGAGCAATCCCGTGGTTTCACGGTCAAGTCGACCAACCGGGTAAACACGCTCACGGCAGGCTTTGCTCACCAAGGTCATAACGGTTTTTCTTCCTCTTGGATCATCCATTGTGGTGATAAATCCTTTTGGTTTGTTTAGCAGTACATACCTTTTGGTTTCGGCATTAATGGTTTCTCCATCGTATTGAACCACATCGCCCGGTTTGATTTTATACCCCAGCTCGGTAATAATTTGTCCGTTGACAGTCACCACTCCGGTTTGAATTAATACATCGGCCTCTCTTCTTGAGCAAACTCCCGCATTCGATAAATACTTGTTCAAGCGAATGGCGTCTTCATTAAAAGATGGTAGCGGATCTCCCTTTTTGACTTTTATCTTAAAATCAATGTATTTTCGCTTGTCGCGGGCTGTTACCTCCTTTTTAGGAGCAGCTTTTTTGGTGCCTCTTGTCGTTTTTCCTTTACTAGCGGAAGTGTTTCCTGACCTTTTCGGCGTGGGTTTATTCATAAAGCAAATTTACAGAATTCACTTTGGATTTACATCATTCGAGACTCTCTGATTTCACCTTCTTCTACTCGAAGTATTTTTCCAGGAAATTTTCGAACTACTTCCATGTCGTGCGTAGCCATGAGTACGGCAGTCTTTTGTTCTTTCGCAACAGCTACTAATAATTGCATTATTTCTACAGAAGTTTCGGGGTCTAGGTTCCCTGTTGGCTCGTCGGCAAGAATTAATTCGGGATCATTCAATAACGCTCTGGCTATTGATACGCGCTGTTGTTCTCCTCCTGATAAGGTGTGCGGAAAATCGTCGGCTTTGTGCTCGATTCCAGCTAATTGCAAACAACTCAACGCACGTTTATGAATATCTTCCTTCTTTTTCCAACCCGTTGCCTTTAATACAAAATACAGGTTTTGAATGACATTTCGATCCATTAGGAGTTGGAAATCTTGAAAAATGACACCTATTTTTCTTCGTAAAAAAGGAATTTCCTTTCGTTTAATTCTCTTTAAGTTGAAGCCAGCTACCATCGCATCGCCTTCTGTCAAAAGAAGTTCGGCATACAAGGTTTTCATTAAACTACTTTTTCCGCTGCCAGTTTTACCGATGAGGTAAACAAAATCGTTTTCTTCCAAATCAAGATAAACATCCTTTAACACAAGCTTCCCTTGTTGCTTGATTTGCGCATTGGTAATGGAAATAACTTTTGGCACGACAAAAAATTTAGTGATACAAAGTTGCTCAATCGAATGAAACCTATTTTGATAACTCCATTTTTATCTTAACAATAACAGGTTTAAAACTTTTGATTCATGAATTCCTAAATGACCCACGCATCTCTAATTTTACATCCGATGAATAAGTTTTTGCTCTTCTTACTGCTTTTGGGAATAGGAAATAGTGTGTTTTCACAACAAAGCAATAAGTATACTTCTGACTACGCTTCTTTTTACAGGGCGGAAGATTTATTTAACAAAGGTCAATTTGCCGCCGCAAGAGACGTGTTTCGAACTTTTATTGATAAAACAAAGAGTGAAACAGACCCAATGGTGGTTAAAGCACACTACTACGAGGGGGTGTCAGCTCTGGAATTATTCAACAATGATGCTATTCCACTTCTGGAGCAGTTCAATAGAAAATACCCTGAAAATATCTATATATACGATATTAATTTCAGAGTAGGCAAATACTTTTTTCAAAAAGAGGATTTTGAAAAAGCGCAAAAATGGCTCCAGCAAGTTCCTGTGCGTGAGGTTGAAAAAGAAGCAAAAGACGAATTGCTTTTCAAGTTGGGATATGCTGCACTACAGAATTTAGACAACGACATTGCATACAGTGCTTTTAGAGACGCAAAAGATGGAACTGGTCCCTATGCTATGCCGAGCCT
>CAZLVX010000192.1:0-3124 GCA_964562965.1 uncultured Lishizhenia sp. | reverse complement strand
CTAGACCTCTATTACGATCCAATTGGTGGTCATTACAAAAAACGAAAATTAAACCTTTTCTTATTTGGACTCAAACAACGCGTGAGAGACCCGAAAATGAAATCCCCGGGATTTAAAGTGCTGCATATAGCGGATGTAGATTACGAAACACATTACCTCACTTTTAAAGATGCATTAATTGAACTGCGCACATGGAGTGAAAAAAATCCAGCGCACCACCCTATTTTTGTCAACATAGAACCAAAAAGTACTAGTCCCGGAAACGAATCCAAAACGCTAAGAAGGTTGGGTTTTAAACCTTGTGTGCCTTACGATCAAAAAGCTTTTTTAGAGATGGAAAAAGAAATTACGAGTGTTTTACCCACCAATATGATCTTTACACCATCAGATTTAAAAGGTGATTTTTCCACTATTCAAGAGCGACTTACTGAAACGGGTTGGCCAGAATTGAATCAATGCCTTGGGAAATTCATTTTCATTTTAGACGGAAAGGAAACACTGTACAAATCTGCAACTGCTACTCCAATCATGTTTTATTATGCGTCACCCCAAGATCCAGATGCAGCATTTGTTGTAATGAATGATCCGGTTGGAAACGAAGAGAAAATTCAACAATTAACCTCAACGTACATCGTGCGCACACGTTCGGATGCAGGCACAATACAATCAAGAAATAATGACTATTCAACCTACAATGCTGCCCTCAAATCGGGCGCTCAGATCATCTCCACTGATTACTATACACCTGACTTACGTTGGAGTACTTTTCAAATCAAACGTTAAACACTAAGCCCAAATCGTTGTTTTACTTGTATCAATACCATAAAAGTGGTATTTTTGCAAAGAAATAACAGGTTATTTATAATTAATCTAAATAAAAACAGATGATTACGGTAACAGATACGGCTAAAAAACAGGCGTTGCGCTTGATGGAAGACGAGGGAAAAGAAGGGTATTTTATTCGCGTTGGCGTTGATGGTGGCGGTTGCTCTGGATTAATGTATCAACTTTCCTTCGACAACGAAGAGAAAGAGGGCGACAAGTCTTTTGAAGACAACGGTGTAAAAGTAGTTGTGGACAGAAAAAGTTACTTGTACTTGATTGGCACTATATTAGATTTTTCAGGTGGATTAAACGGAAAAGGTTTTGTGTTTAATAATCCTAACGCTGGAAGAACGTGTGGTTGTGGTGAATCTTTTTCGTTATAAATCATGGCAAATTACACTGAAAACGAGCTTGCAAAGGATTTAGAAAATCAGGAATATAAATTCGGATTCGTTACCGATATTGAAACAGAAAAAGTTCCAATTGGCCTGAACGAGGACATTATCCGCTTGATTTCTTCCAAAAAAAATGAACCAACTTGGTTGTTAGATTACCGCCTTAACGCCTTCGAAACTTGGAAAAAAATGGTGGAGCCGGAATGGGCACATGTTCGGTACGAAAAACCAAAATTTCAAGAAATCACCTATTACGCAGCTCCAAAACAAACCAAAAAATACGAATCATGGGAGGATGTAGATCCAGAAATGAAGGAGACCATGACCAAGTTAGGAATTTCATTGGAAGAGCAGCAACGCTTGACCGGAGTAGCCGTTGACTTCGTTATGGATTCAGTTTCTGTTGCAACCTCGTTTAAAGAAAAACTCAAAGAACTCGGAATCATTTTTTGTTCATTTTCAGATGCTGTTCAAGAACACCCGGATTTAGTTAAAAAATACATGGGAACCGTAGTTCCAACCACGGATAATTTCTATGCCGCATTGAACTCGGCTGTATTTACAGATGGTTCTTTTTGTTATATTCCAAAAGGAGTGCGTTGCCCAATGGAGTTATCTACCTATTTTAGAATCAATGCAGGGGGAACCGGACAATTTGAACGCACCTTGGTGGTAGCCGACGAAGGCTCTTATGTTTCCTATCTCGAAGGGTGTACAGCGCCACAACGAGACGAGAACCAATTGCATGCAGCAGTTGTTGAGTTAATTGCCCTTGAAAACGCAGAAATCAAATATTCGACTGTTCAAAATTGGTATCCCGGTGATAAAGAAGGGAAAGGTGGTGTATTCAATTTTGTTACGAAACGTGGAATATGCGAACGAAACGCAAAAATTTCTTGGACGCAAGTTGAAACAGGTTCTGCGGTTACGTGGAAATATCCTTCGTGTATTCTAAAAGGAGATCATTCGGTGGGAGAATTTTATTCGGTTGCCGTAACTAATAATTACCAGCAAGCAGATACCGGAACGAAAATGGTGCATCTTGGTAAAAACACAAAAAGTACCATTATTTCGAAAGGAATTTCGGCAGGAAAATCACAAAATTCTTACCGTGGCTTAGTACAAATACATAAAAATGCACAACATGCACGAAATTTCTCACAATGTGATTCCTTGTTAATGACGGATGAATGTGGGGCGCATACCTTTCCTTACATCGAGTGTAAAAATGCCAGTGCTAAAATTGAACATGAGGCTACAACTTCCAAGATAGGCGAGGATCAATTGTTCTATTGCATGCAACGGGGAATTAGCGAAGAAAAAGCAATTAGTTTAATCGTAAATGGATATTGTAAAGAAGTATTGAATCAATTACCGATGGAATTTGCTGTCGAAGCACAAAAATTGTTGGCGATTAGTTTGGAGGGAAGTGTTGGGTAGAATTGATTGACAGATTGCAGATTGGCGGATTAATAGATTAAGTTTAAAAATGGCAACGATTGGGAGTTTTGAGGAATTGGAGGTTTGGAAAACAAGTATGGTTTTGTGTACAGAAATTTATAAACATACAAATACCGAACTGTTCTCAAAAGACTTTGGGCTAAAAGACCAAATTAGAAGAGCTTCTGTTTCAATTCCATCAAATATTTCGGAAGGTTATGAGCGAGATAGCAAAAATCAGTTTTTGTATTTTCTTGCAATTGCAAAAGGTTCTTGTGGTGAAGTAAGAACTCAATTACGCATTGCGCATAATTTGAATTATTTGAATGAATTGGATTATGAAAATCTGTATTTAATGTGCGAATCGACTGGTAAACAATTGTCAGGATTTATAAAATATTTAAAGGGATTCAAAGGAAATAAGTGAAAACGTGGAAGCAAATCTGCAATCTTTGAATCTGCAA
>CAZLVX010000191.1:0-3134 GCA_964562965.1 uncultured Lishizhenia sp. | reverse complement strand
TCTATCAAAAAGGCAAAATAAAAAAAGAAACGTTACAACGTATTATAAATCGAGAGTGTCCCTCGCTTTCTCTAAAAGAATTGATGCGGGCGAATACCCCTAATCGCTCTTCAAGTATAGGCGAACTCCGGAAAAGGTGGAAGGCTAAATATAAATTAGATATCGATTCCATGGTTCATCCCTTGTTGTTTCGAGTTGTTTCATCTTATTTAGATCAAGGTATTTCAATTTGGAATTTTCCAAACACAACACATGGTTTTTTAGATTCAATTAGAACATTAGAAGGCAATGGTTGGGTAAGTTGGTTCAAAACAAAATTGGCAAAAAAACTCTTGTTGGATAAGTCGGTATCTACTGATGATTTACTTCACAAGTTAGTTGGTCCTCTTTGGGCGAATGAACATTATTTATTTGACCAACAGTTCTCTCATCCGGGTTATTCTGGAATGGTAAGTGTCATCGAAGAATCTCCTCAATTATTGTTGGACAGCAGGACCATTTCGTTAAAAGAGCTCATTCATTTCGAGTTACTATTAGAGATTGATGCATTGGAATACCATTTATCTGGAAAATGGGAGCAACTTGTGAAAGAAGATGAAGAGCAGTTTAAACTTTTTAAACCTACCCTTAAGGAAAGAATTGACAGACACCTTCAAGTTTGGCAAGAAGCATTTGAATGGTCCTATTATGAAGATGTACTTTCCGTTTTAAACAGGGCATCCAATGAAACAACCAAAGAAAACTTTTTAACTCAGGCTATTTTATGCATTGATGATCGCGAATGTTCAATTAGAAGACATTTGGAAGAATTGGACCCTACTTTAGAGACTTTTGGAACTGCAGGATTTTTTAATGTTGAATTCTACTTTCAACCGATAGGTTCAGATTTTACAACCAAATCTTGCCCAGCTCCCTTGGATCCTCAATACATTATCCAAGAAAAGGACGTAAAGGAAAATAGAAGTAAGGAAATTCATTTTAATCGGCATACTCATTCAGTTTTTTCAGGATGGTTCATTACCCAAATTGTTGGTTTTTGGTCTGCTGTATCAATGAGTGCGGCGATATTTTTTCCGAAAACAAATAAAATGAGTGTTTCTTCCAATCGTCACATGAATCCAAATAGTAGATTAACTGTGGAGTATATCGGTGAGAAATCTAACGAAGGAAAGCAAATTGGATTTACGATTTCAGAAATGGTGGATAGAGTAGAGGGATTGCTAAGAAGTATTGGGTTAATAGAAAAATTCGGTTCTCTTGTGTATGTAATTGGCCACGGTTCAAGTTCTGCAAATAATACACATTATGCAGGTTATGATTGTGGGGCATGTTCTGGTAGACCAGGATCTGTAAATGCAAGAGTTGTTTCTGAAATGGCAAATCGAGTTGATGTTAGAGAACTTTTGAAGCAGCGTGGCCTCGAAATTCCGAATAGCACTCAGTTTATTCCAGTTTTACACGATACTTGCAAGGATGAATTTTTATATTTTGATGAATCTATTCTCACTGGTAATAATACAAGATTACATTCTGAAAATAAATTAAAGTTCAACAAAGCCTTAGATCTGAACGCCCTTGAGCGTTCTCGAAAATTTTTATTGATTGACTCTACAAAAACACCTGAAAAGGTTCATCAAAAAGTAAAATTACGGTCAGTTTCCCTATTTGAACCGCGTCCTGAATTAAATCACGCAACTAATGCACTTTGTATTGTGGGTAGAAGAGAATTAACAAATCATGTTTTTTTAGACAGACGTGCGTTTTTAAATTCTTACAATTACGCAACAGATTTGGAGGGTAAATATTTGTTGGGAATTTTAAATGCTGTAGCACCAGTTTGCGGAGGGATAAATTTAGAATATTATTTCTCGCGTGTTGACAACCAACAGTTGGGCGCGGGCACTAAGTTACCTCACAATGTTATGGGTTTATTTGGCGTGTCAAATGGCATAGATGGGGATCTAAGGACAGGTTTACCGAGTCAAATGATTGAGGTTCATGATCCTGTAAGACTCTTGGTTATAGTTGAACATTTTCCTGATATTGTAAAGAAAATTATTCAAATAAATCCCTCGACCTTTCAATGGTTCAACAATGGCTGGATTCACCTAGTGGTTGTTCATCCCGAAAATTCAAAGAAATATAGATTTAAGAATGGGGAATGGGATGAATTAGAATTGCAAGGTGATGATATTACGTCAAAAGGGACATATTTCAAGCAAGTTCTCTCAAGTCATGAGAACGAAAAGGCCTTTAAATTTAAATCTATTTAGTCATGGAAATATTAATTCATTGTCTAGTCATTTTACCTTTTGCAGCATTTTTACTCTGTCTGTTTATTTCGTCTAAGAGAGAAGATTTACTTTCAATTTTTACTTTCTTATTCTTGAGTTTAGAATTGCTAATTGCTTTTATCCTATTTGCTCTTTGGATTAAAGATGGGGCGCTACCAATTAATATTAAGGAGTTTTCTATTTACCAGAACGGAGATTACAATTTTTACATCGATTTATACTTTGATAAATTGACTATGTTATTTGTATTTATTGGGAGCTTCCTCACATTTATAGTAACCATGTTTAGTCGATACTATTTGCATCGTGAAGAAGGCTACAAGCGCTTTTTCAACACAATATTGTTCTTCTTTTCGGGATTTATAATGGTTATTTTTTCAGGGAATATAGAAACGCTTTTTATTGGTTGGGAGATACTTGGAGTTTCCTCATTTTTGTTGATCGCGTTTTATCGAGATCGCTATTTACCTGTAAAGAATGCACTTAAAGTCTTCTCGATCTACCGTGTTGGAGATGTAGGATTGATATTGACGATGTGGTTATCTCATCATTTATGGAATGAAAACATATCTTTTCACAAACTGAATGATGCAATTTTAGTGCATGAACATATCTTGGATAACTCGTTGCCAGGTTTCATTATTGCAGTTTTTATTTTTTTGGCAGCAGCAGCAAAATCGGCACAATTTCCTTTCTCTTCATGGTTGCCTAGGGCAATGGAAGGACCCACACCATCAAGTGCTATTTTTTACGGTTCACTAAGTGTTCATATTGGTGCTTTTTTACTTCTTCGTACCTATCCGATTTGGGAATATCAAACTAGCTTTAAAGTTTTCTTGG
>CAZLVX010000190.1:0-3171 GCA_964562965.1 uncultured Lishizhenia sp. | reverse complement strand
GATGGACAACCATAATTTGATGTGTTGTGAACGGGAGTATCAGATACTAAATCATTTCCACACGTTGCATCTCCCCAAATGTGGCGCAAATTTAACCAATGGCCTACCTCGTGAGTTGCAGTTCTTCCTTTATTGAAAGGTGCTTGCGCGGTACCTGTAGTACCAAAACATGTGTAACCTATCACCACTCCATCAGTAGCTGCTGCACCACCTGGAAATTGTGCATACCCTAAAATACCTCCACTCATGTTACAAACCCAAAGATTCAAATATTGATTTGAAGGCCATGCATTACTTCCTCCTGATGATGCATACTTTACACCATCATTTGTTGAAAATGAAGTTTGACTAGTTTGAACACGCACTATTCCTGTTGTGGCATTGCCATTGGGATCTCTGTTTGCCAAACAGAAATTGATTTCTGCATCAGCCACTAGACTAGAGAAGGTTGAAGGAACTAGGTTCAAATCACTATTTAATTTTCTAAAATCTTGGTTTAAAACATTCAATTGAGACTGTATTTGAGCATCTGAAACATTTTGAGCAGATGTATTGTAAACCACATGAACGACAACCGGAATCGTAATAACAGCCTTGTTCTGATTTACTTTTCCAGAGGAAATCGCGTAATTAGTAAATTGTTCAATTTTTTCCAATCGCTCGAAATAGTGAGCATCCTCTTGCAACAATCTTTCATGGTTATCCATGGTATGACAGTTTCGCTGCGCAATTGATAAAATTGGAATAAGAGAGAAAAATAGGAGAATTTTTTTCATGGCTTTAAGTTTAGTGGTTAAAATTAAAAAAAAAGCCTATTCAGAATTAAATTAATGAGTTAAAATTTTATGTTTTTTAATAGCGAATTTAAATCATCAAACATAAAGTCTGCAAATGCCAATTTTGGATTCGGAATATGTGTTTTTTCAGGTATCGCAACAACCTTCATTTTTGCAGACAAACCGGCAATTACCCCATTAAAGGAATCTTCAATTACCAAACACTTGTGTGGCATTACATCTAGTGAATTTGCTACGTGTATGTAAACTGCTGGGTGCGGTTTTCCGAAGTCTTCAAATTCGGCTGAATGCACAAAATCAAAATATTTAGCAAGTGCTAAACTCTCTAAAACGGCTTCTATAAGTTTCGAGGATGAAGATGTTGCCAAACCAATTTTAACTTTTTGATTTGATAAAAAAATCAGCGTTTCCTTGACTCCAGGAAGAGGTTTAGGGTGTAGTCTGATAAGCTCAACCATTCTATCGATAATTCTATCCTCGACCTCCTTAATGTTATCAATGTTCCAATTTTCCTGTTTATTCCAGAATCGAATAACTTCATCAATACGCAAACCAACCGTCTTTTCGAAATCCTTTTTAGTCAATTTTGAGCCTAAACTTGTAAAAACTTCCTCCATCGCAATTTTCCAAAGAGGTTCTGAATCGATGAGAACGCCATCCATGTCAAAAATTACAGCGTCAAAATTTGATAACTGAATTACTTTTTCCATTGAATTTGTTGGATTTTTTGTCTTCCAAGCCATTTATGCGCCTCGTTTGCCACGAAAATATCACCTTTTAAACTTAAGGTAATACCTTCTGTTTGAGCATAACCAGGAAAAGATTTTTCATCAATTTTTTGAAGGGTGTCACCTTTCCATTTGTATCGAATAATTTTTGTGTATGTCAGCAAATAAACATAATCATTGAATGATGCCGCTCCTGTATAAGAGTCAAGAAGCCACCCTCCTTTTCCTGAAATTAATTCAAACGATTTCTTAATTGTTTTCTTGGTGCCTGGTGAAAATTCTATGCAATACGCGAATGATTTTCCATCAAAAGGTTTTGATCTGTTTTTTGTAAAAATCCAAAGTTTCCCATTATGCGAAATCATAGCTTCAGCATCAAAATACATACTCTTTTCTACTGGGGGGAAATTCTGTTGTTCAGCATAGGCAATCTCCATGGTTTCAGGACTTGCCTTGGTCTTTTCTAGTAATCGTTTTATTGGTATTCTATGGATTTGGAGATTTTTTCTGTTGTTTAAGTTATTTCCAATATCACCAATGTAAAGGTATTTTTCGTCTAACGCCAATGCTTCCCAATCGTGATTTTTGACATCGGTAATTTCAACCGATTTCAATAATTCCATTTTTTTTGAAAGGATGTAAACTACATTTTTATTACCTCCATCGTTTATGGCGAAGAAAATACTGTCCTTGTAAAGTTCCAACCCAGAAATCTCTTTTAGTTGATCGGAGAGTTGATATGTTTTTTGTGCACAACTCGAAATAACAAAGAAACCTGTAAAAAAAAAGAGAAGAATTTTCATGTTAATTCTTTATAATCCGCACTAATTGAATTTTTCGATCACTGACCTCTTCAACCACTAACGTAAACTTATTGTGTTCAAGTTTTTCATTTATAACTGGAATGTAGGCTAGTGTATGTAATATGTAACCGGCTAAGGTATCGTATTCGTCTGATTCCGGTAAATTTAAACCATAGGTTTCATTTAAATAGTCGATTTCGATTCGAGCGGAAAAAAGAAATTCGTCATCACTAATTCGTTGCTCAACTAGGTCCGGTTTATCATATTCATCAATAATTTCTCCAAATATTTCTTCTATTACATCTTCGAGTGTTACAATACCCGCTGTACCACCGTATTCATCGGTAACGACCGCCACATTTCCTGCTTGTTTATTAAACTTTTCTAACAATTCTTTACCTGAAATTACAGTAGGAACAAAACTTATTGGTTTTAATATCTGTCCTATTTTTTCAGGGTGCTGAAAAAAGTCAAAGCTATGAACATACCCAATAATATTATCGATGTCTTCTCTAAAAACAATAATTTTAGACAACCCTTTTTCGATAAATAATTGCTTAACAGTAGAAGGTGATTCATCAAGTTCAACTGCTATTATCTCAGTTCTTGGGATCATGCAATCGCGTGCTTTTAACTTTGAGAACTCTAATGCATTTTTCAAGATTATCATTTCGTTACCTAATTTTTCTTCTGTCTTCATACGAGAGGAAATATCATCGACATAATGTTCAAGGTCTACTTTAGAAAAAACTTTTTCCTCTACTTTATTCTTTTTTCCTCCAAATAAAAGAAAGGTATTCGTAATAACAGATCGGAAAGAGCGTCGTGTTAGGGAAAGAGTGT
>CAZLVX010000189.1:0-3238 GCA_964562965.1 uncultured Lishizhenia sp. | reverse complement strand
TTTTCCCCAGGATCGAGAAATTCACCATTGGCAATTGCATTTGATGAAGACAAATTCTTTCGAACATTTGTAATTCACGATGAACGATCTGCTGCCTTTTTTGCCCTAGGACTTGCTCAAGAAAAAAAAGAATTGGTTGCAATTTGTTGTACCTCAGGTTCTGCGTTGTTGAACTATTACCCTGCAGTTGCTGAAGCATTTTACAGAAATATTCCTTTACTAATCCTTTCGGCAGATCGTCCTTCCGCATGGATTGATCAGGGGGATGGTCAAACAATTCGCCAACAAAATGTACTTGAGTCTCATTCGCATGGATTTTTTCAGCTTGAAGATGGCGTTTTGGATTCAGAAAAATTATGGTACTATCAAAGAGAAACTTCCATTCTTTTCAACAAGCTCAAAGGAGGTCCTGTTCATATAAATATCGCCCTAAGCGAACCACTCTACTCCACAGTTGTAAAATCCAAAGAATTCGGAAAAAAAATCTCTTTTTTAACTTCAAGTAATAAAATTTCAACCATTGATTTTGAGTTAATTGAAGAGAAATTAAAGTCGAAAAAAATCATGGTGATTTGCGGTCAAATGAACGAAAACCCACTATTGCTTTCGAAACTTAGAGATTTTTCTGTGAACACTGGTGCCGTAGTACTTGCGGAGCACACTTCAAACCTACAAGACGAGCGTTTTATTTCATGTATTGACAGAGCGCTTAATGGGATAACATCTAAAGAAACTTATCAACCGGAAGTTCTTATTCACATTGGAGATGCGATTGTTTCCAAACGGATTAAATCTTTTCTTAGGGAAATTTCGAATTTAGAGGTAATTCGCATTTCAAACGAACCAAACCCTCAAGATACGTTCCAACATTTATGTATTCACATCTCTATCGAGCCTCTGGATTTTTTCGATCAATTTAAACATTTCGAAACAACAAATGCTGCTAACTTTTTTGGCAAATGGAAGCAATTAGATGTTCTAGCGAAGGATAAAATTGATTCTCTGTCATCGTCTCTTATCGGCCTTAACGATTGGTATTGTTTTTATTTGATACATCAATACTTGAAAGAAAACACAACAGTACACCTAGGTAATAGTTCCGTAGTTCGTTACGCCCAACTTTTTGATATGATTAAAGGTTGTCTGTACTTCGCAAACAGAGGTACTAGTGGAATTGATGGTTCATTTAGTACGGCGGTTGGCTCAGCAGTAGCAAGTCCGGATAAACATCATCTTTTCATTTCAGGTGACATTTCCTTTATTTATGATCATAATGCCTTGTGGATTGAAAATTTCCCTTCCAATCTTCGTGTTATAATTTTAAATAATTCGGGGGGTGGTATTTTCAGGATAATTGAAGGCTCTAAAGATTCTGATAAAAACTCTAGGTATTTTGAAGCTTCGCACCAACAACTCGCAGCTCCAATTATTAGTGGTTTTTCCAAAAGTGTTCAGCAACTTACCAGTATATCGAATTTAGACATACACTTGAATGCATTTTTATCATTTGAAGAAACGTCTTCTCAGTTCCTTGAAATTATAACTGAAAGTGATGCTAACTCACCAATTTTATCTAACTTTTTTAAATTATTAAAATGATACACGATTTTTTTGACATATTTTCAACCTGGCAAGGATGGTTTTATTTACTAATACTTTCTTTACTTGAAATTGTTTTAGGAATTGACAACATCATATTTATCAGTATAGTTACCGATCATTTAGAAGTAAAAGAAAAACGCAAAGCGCGTAATTTAGGACTATCTATTGCCTTGTTGTTCCGCTTAGTATTATTGGGTACTGTTTCTTATATTATGCATTTAGTAGAACCCCTTTTTTCAATCGGAAATATCGGTTTTTCAGGGCAAAGTATCATTTTGATTCTTGGAGGACTTTTCTTGATTTACAAAAGTATTGCAGAAATGCATAAAAGTATTTCCGGTGAAGAAGATCATGCAAACGCAAAAAAAGGAAAGCTTAGCACTATAGTTACACAAATAGTTTTAATCGACATTGTCTTTAGTTTTGACAGTATAATTTCAGCAATAGGCATGACTAATGGATTGGAAAAAGAGGTCATGCACAACCCCATGGCAATTATTGTCTTTGCGATTATTATCTCAATGATTATAATGCTTTTGTTTGCGAAACAAATTGGTGATTTTATTCACGATTATCCTACCATTAAGATGATTGCCTTAAGCTTTTTGGTGGCTATAGGAATGCTACTAATTGCAGAAGGATTTGGACAAGAATTCCCCAAAGGATACATCTATTTTGCGTTGGTTTATGCACTTATTGTTGAAATCCTCAACATTAAAATGCGAAAGAAAACTGGTAAATGACAGAAACAGAAGCTTTCGCCATAATTGGATGCAACTCATTGGATGAATTAGATGATCAATTAGAATTACTCATCTTTTCTTTAAAGCAAAAAATTTTAACCAAGTCGTTTCATCCAAAAGTCTTTAAAAAATATTTCGATGAAATTGTTCGCTATAAAGAAGCTGTTTCCACAATTAAGAAAGACCCTAACTTCAAGGAAGTCCAAGTTGCATTCAATACCTTAAGTGATAAAAATCCTGCAACGCTCATTGAAAATTTTCTAGAGCAAAAACAAAGATCCTTACTTGCAATAGCCAATTCAAATGATATTCTCACCTTAGAATCTAATTTTAATTCATACCTCAAGTTGCATCAACATTGGATTACATGTTGGTCGAAATTCTTAGAATTCAAAGTAGCCACTTCTCAAAGTCAACGATCGAATATGGACGATATGGAATGGGTTCGCTTTAAGCAATTTATACTGACGAAAGAATTAAATTCTTGGGAATCGTTAATTACTGAGAAGAAAAATCCATTGGAAATAGAAGATCTATTGAAAAAAATAAATTCTTATTTTCATCATCTCACCAAATAATACAGAGTGATTAGATCAAATATTCCATGAACCAATAGTACATTCTTCCACGGATTTTCGGGCTTTAGAATAAAGAATGGAATTACTAAAATTGAGCAAAACAATAAGTGGGAGAACATGAAATAATCTAATTGTACGATGATAGCCAAGGCTATTATTAAAAGCGTCCAAAAATATTTTCTTTTTGCCCCTACAACAAACCAGCCAATTAAGGCCATCGTAAACAAGGTATGCGCTATCAATTTGCTAAATTGAATTATGGGATTTTCGAAATAGGATTCGGTTTCGTTAAAGTCTATGAAAAAACTCATTACA
>CAZLVX010000188.1:0-3287 GCA_964562965.1 uncultured Lishizhenia sp. | reverse complement strand
TTGTTTAATGTTGTTGCTATTTTCATATTTGACTTAAGTGTTGGAAACACGATTGCAAAAACGGTTAACACTTCTGCCATTGACCTTTGGGTAATCTTAGCGGGATTATTGGCTGCTACAGCATGGAATTTATTTACATGGGCACTTGGGTTGCCTTCTTCTTCTTCACATACCTTAATCGGAGGCTTTGCCGGGGCGGCAATGGCTTATGCTGCAAACGACGGAGGTTTCGGCGCGCTTGGTTTTGGCGTTTTAAAAACAGAAGAAGTATTAAAACCCTTGCTCTTCATCTTTTTAGCCCCAGTAATTGGTGGACTCATCGCTTTTATCATTGCATTGGTAACAATACAACGTAATTTCATCAAAAAAATGTTTTTTGCAGCTTTGTTGAGTTTCATAACGGTTTTTGCCTCTTGGTTCTACAAGGATGTATTTGAAATTAAAATTCAAATGATTTGGATTATTGGTATTGTGTTAGGATTATTCTTAATTGTCTATATTATCTACCAACTGGTTTACGGGAAAAGACAAAGTGCTTTGCGTGAATCGTCGATGTACAAAAAGTTACAACTTTTATCATCCGCAGCCTTTTCAATTGGGCATGGTGGCGCCGATTCTCAAAAGGTTATAGGGATTATTTGTGCGGCCTTATTGGTTTATTCCAACATGGAGCGTGAAGGAAAGGTTGACGTAGCGTTACCGGATTCTTTTAAAGTTTCAGAAATATTTCAAATTAAATACGAAGAGGATGGCAATGTTAAAAAGTTCAAGCCTCAACGATACGGAGAAATTAATGGAAGACCTTTTATGCTCTGCAACGACACTAAATTGTTTGATGTCAGTAAAGGTGAAAAAATCAAAGTTGACGACTCACACATGGCCATTGTGGATGGAAAAGAAGTAGATGTAAAAGAAGTATTAGTACCGTTTGAAATTTATTCTAAAACAAAAAGAGTTGAGAAAGAAGGGAAAATGAAAGATGAGACGAGCATTTATGATTTATCAAATGATTCTCTTGTTTTTAAAGGGGGAAAAATCAATAAAAACTGGATTTATGCCAGCGTATTTAAAGATTTTTTGGATGAGAAAGGAAAACTTAAAGAATCGTATAAAATAGAATCTAAATTCACACGTGAAACAACTCCTTATTGGGTGGTTCTTGCCTGTTATTTAGCAATAGGAATCGGAACCTTAATGGGAGGGTGGAAGATTGTGAAAACGATGGGTACTAAAATCACAAAGGTTACTCCTTTAGAGGGTGTATGTGCTGAAACTGCAGGAGCTTTGACGCTCTTTACAGTATCTCAATTTGGTATTCCTGTTTCCACTACACACACCATTACCGGATCGATAATTGGGGTTGGAGCTACTAAAAGATTGAGTGCTGTTAGATGGGGCGTTACTATTAATTTGCTTTGGGCTTGGATTTTGACAATCCCAGTTAGTGCAATTCTTGCAGCAGCCTTTTATCACATAATTCTGTTGGTGAAGTAATTAGCAGATTTTTTAGTTCAAACAGATTTTTTATTTATTAAATAAATACTATCTTTGTATGAACTTTAAATCAACTCTTTTATGAAAAAATTATTACTTTCTTTAAGTGTAATCTTGTCAGCAGCAGCTGCAAGTGCTCAGGTGATAGTTGCTGGAGTTTCTCCACAAAACATCGTAGCTAATTACACGCACACTTGGGCAGATCCAGCTGGAGGTTGGGGTACGCCAGATTTCAACATTCCGAACACTTTTGTTGAAGATACAATTATGCTAGTGGACGATGGTTCAACTGGTACAAATGCTCAAGGAAATCCAGTTTCTGCTGAAGGATGTAACCCATTAATTAACAACCTGACTGGAAAAATTGCAGTAATTTACAGAAATACATGTGAGTTTGGTGCAAAAGCATTTAACGCACAAAATGCAGGAGCAGTTGGTGTTATTATTATCAACAGAAACCCAGGAGAAGTTATCGCAATGGGTGCTGGTGCAAATGGAGCAAATGTTACCATTCCTGTTGTAATGTTAGACTTAAATGACGGAGCTACTTTAGTAAATGAAATGGCTAACGGACCAGTAGTAGTTTTTATGGGTAACAAAACAGGATTGTTTCCTAATGATGTTTCCCTTCTTGGTCGTGCTACTTTGGCGCCTAAAGCTGCCATGGTGCACTCATTATTGGCACAAAATGGTACTGAATTTAATTTTGACCTTGGAGCGAAAGTTTTCAACCCAGGAAATCAAAACCAAGCAGCAGTTACTTTGACGGCTACAATTACTGATCCTTCTGGAAATGAGGTTTACAATAACTCAGTGAATAACCTTTCTATCAATTCAGGATTCGATAGTACAGAGGTTGCGCCGGGAACACTACCAAATTTCTCTTTAGCTACATATAGTGCTGGTGAATATACCTTAACCTATACAGCAACTATTAATGGTGTAACAGATGAGTACTTAGACGACAATACGTTAACGTACAAATTTTCTTTCAATGATTCAGTTTTTTCATATGCTAAACCGGCAAACGGAAGTATTAACGCAGCTAATCACTACAGACCAGGAACAAACAACCAAACGTATTCAGTTTGTACAGTTATCAACGATGCAAATGCAAGCCGTGTAGCTGCAACAGGGGTTTACTTCAGTGCAACTAAAGCTGCAAACACTGCTCCACTTGATGGTGAAGAAATTGCTTTGTACTTGTATAAGTGGGAAGACGCATTTACTGACTTGAACGACGCAAATTTGGCATTCAATACCTTAACTGAAGTAGCTTCTGGGTTCTATTATTATCCAGGTGATTTACAGGACCAAATCGTATACGGTGCATTCAATTCTCCGGTTGTATTGGAAAATAATCAGCGTTATTTAGCGTGTGCTCAAACTGTTAACCTTGATCTTTATTTAGGTTATGACAATACAGATTATACCTATAATACTGACTATTATTTACAACCTATGTTCCCTAACGAAAGTGATGGTACTTATTTTGCAATTGGTTTCGGAACTGATCTTCCTACAGCTTTAGGTGTTGGATTGGTAGATGCTAATAATGTAAGTATTGCTGAAGTTAATACAATTGATGGGATTGCTTATCCAAACCCAGCGAATGACAAAGTAACTGTTTCAATCGAAGGTGAAGGTGTTGCTACATTAAATGTTACTGATGTTACTGGTAAAACAGTAGTTTCAAACACTATTAATTTAGTTGGTGGAAAATCAGATGTAAACATCTCTAGCCTTGAGTCTGGAATGTACATTTTCAACGTAACACTTGAAAACGGAAAAAC
>CAZLVX010000187.1:0-3301 GCA_964562965.1 uncultured Lishizhenia sp. | reverse complement strand
CAGTTACTAAATCAATTATTTCTATTTGATAAATTTCATTTGCCAAAATCAATTGAGTTTCCAGCTCGTAACTTGACGCAATCGAAATATCTAAAAAACGTTTAAAATCTTTATTTGTAGTTTTACCCGAACCTTCAGCAATGTTTGATGGAATTGAAACCGCAGATCGATTCATTTGAGAAATCAAATTAAAGTTTTCCTCTTTAGGAAGTAATTGAGTAAAAACATAAATATTCTTAACCAATCCTATACTCTCCTTCCAAATTTTCATTTCACGAAAATTATGAATTGCCATGTTACTCTATTAATAAATCAAACTGCTTCTGTCATCAAGTCATTTGTCAAGATGTCAAATGTCAAACGGACCTGAAGCAAAAAAAAAGACACCCGACCAAAGCCGAATGTCCCCTCTCAATAAAATCATTTCGTTTCTTAGCGAATGAATTAACGACGTAATCCTAATTCTTTTACTAATGCACGATATTTTTCAATGTCTTTACCTTTTAAATAATCTAACAGACTACGACGCTTGCCAACAAGCAACTGAAGTGCTCTTTGCGTACCATAATCTTTACGATTTTTCTTGAGGTGCTCTGTCAAATGGCTAATTCTGTATGAAAATAATGCGATTTGACCTTCGGTAGAACCGGTGTTCGCTTCAGAACCACCATGTTTAGCGAAGATTTCTTTCTTTTTTGTTGAATCTAAATACATTCCAATATTGTTTAAATAATTTTTATGTAGTACCTGAACTTTTCAAATACGATGCAAAGATATACATTTTTTTTAAATTCTATCAATCACAGAAAACGGAATAACTAATTAGGAATTCCAAGCTCTGTATTTAACATTTAACTATTTTTTGTTAATAACTTATAATCCTTATTCGCGAATTGTATACATAATTATAAATATATTCGAGACATAACTTAAAACTTTATATTATGAATTTTGATTTTTTAAAAGTGCCGTCCACCATCGCGGCTTTATTGTTGGTGCTGATTTACTTCTTGCCATTTACTCCCTATTTCAAGAGTGTAATTGACAACGGTGAAGATGGCGATAATAAATTAGTACAAACAACAACAATTACCGGCCTCGGAATGCTTACTGGTTCAGCTAAAGAAACTGGTGAAGGTAAGAATTACAAAGAACCTACCGGAGATGAAATAAAAGCAATGAATGAGAGATTTTTTGGACCGAAACCAGAAAGCAGAAAAGATGATAAGCACTGGAAAGCACCTTTTGGAATTTTTGATAAATTATCCATTCTTATTGTTTTAGCAGCCGGATTAATGATTTTTGTAGCTTACCAAAAAAGTGCAAACCAATCTCCTGTTTTAGATGAAGAAAAAATGGGCTGGGCTAAAATCATTTTAATAGGATTGGGATTAATGATTTTTTCAAGATATTGCTTCTTTATTGACTCTAGTGATGAAGTAGGTGCAGGTTTAGGAGCTTGGATCTCCTTACTGGCCGTTATTTTCCTTGCACTAGAAGATAGAATTATGAAATTAATGGGTAAGTAGTAACTACCGTATAAATATAAAGGAGTCGAAATCGGCTCCTTTTTTTTTATTTATTGATTTATTTTTTAGAATATCTATATAGTACTTAACGATAATTTATTGATTATGGATATAAAATTTTTAAAAACCCCTTCTAATATTGCATGTATAATCATTACCATTGTTTATTTATTGCCTTTTACTCCTTACTTGAATCTGTCCAGTAAAAGTGGAAATGATAAGATCTCTGTCTCCGGATTACAAATACTTTTGGGATCTGCCACCATTGAAGGTGATGCTGCAGATCAAAAAAATGAAATTGAAGACGTTTTATTCGAAGGACTGTCTGAAGGACCAAGTCAATTAAAGGATTTCAATCTCAACCCAATGCTTGGCTTATTTGATAAATTAAGTTTTTTATTAGTAATTGGAGCTTTTATTCTTCTATTTGTATCTTACAAAAATTCAATCGAAGAAACATCGCCTTTTTCTGATGAAACGTTACGATGGATTAAAATCGGAATGCTTTCAATAGGATTTATTCTTATGATTCGTTATTTAACGATTCCGTTAATAATGTTTCCGGTTAATGTAATCTGGACAATAGGAATTGGGGCATTCCTTACTTTATTATCTCTTGTAGTCATTTACTTCGATAGCAAACTAAAATAATCAATGCATAAACAATGTATTACTGAAGAGTAGTTTTCCTTGTTCCCAAAATCCTCTAAACAATGGGTTATCGACTAAAAAGGTAATATTCCCACGACCATATGAAGTTTTTCCGGCAACTAACGCGTTTGATTGGTTATTCAAAACTTTATAACCGACGAAACCATTTTCAGGTTGCGCATTTTTATCAAGTCGTATTACAGCTCCATTTTTCATTTGATAAGCAGTTGATGAAAGTTTCAAGGTGTGGTACTTTTTCAAACCAAAAGAAAGGGGATGAGAAATATCTAACTGCGTATTAAAAATAGCTCCAATGATGGTTGAACTAATTTGTTCCCTTTCGAATTGCGCATATCCAATTCCACTTGTTGAGTCTTTTACTTCTTTTTCAGAAACGCCAAATTCTTCTTTACAAAATCCCGATACGCTATTCCCTATCACTATGGCATGTCCCCCATCTTTTACCCAGCTTAAAAACGTTTGGTTTTCAGATAATCCATGTTGACCTTCAGGAATTATTAATGTATTGATATTTTTTAATGAGCGATCTAAGTCGGATTGCCAAATTAGGTGTGTACTGCACTTCAATTGTTGTTCAAAAAAATGCCAAACTTCTCCTACACTCAAGGAAGAAAAATCTTCACCAATTATAACTCCAATAGTAGGAACTTCAATCGGTTTTACTGAATAAGAACCAAAATCTACCCCTTTGTCCACAAAACCAGATTTTATGGAACTTACTGCTAGCTGATGCTCATTGGCAATTTTAGTTAGTTGATTGATAAAATCAGGCACCTTGTTCTCTGTTCGCATGAAAATCAACGAACCTTCATCGAACTTCTTATCTTGAGATTCAAAAGATTTCTCATTGTAATAAACCCTCATTCCCGCCTTAAGTGTTTGGGCAAGAAATTTTGCAGATTGAAACGAATTCCACTTCACTACATAGGCATAAGCCGTTGGGTCAAGTGAATTTGTGATAACCGTTTTAACATAACTTCTTTTTCCTTCTTCTTTCACGTAGTCCGTGGACGCCCAGCATTCCAAACCATAAGCAAAGGGTAATGTCCAAGCAGAAATATCGTAGGTAAGTGAATCCGACAAATAAGTCTTTGGTTCAA
>CAZLVX010000186.1:0-3355 GCA_964562965.1 uncultured Lishizhenia sp. | reverse complement strand
AGAAAACCACCTAAAACATCAAATATGAAAAAGGTTTTATAATTCATTTTTCCAACTCCTGCTGCAAATGGTGCAAAAGTTCGTACTAGCGGAACAAATCTCGCCATGATGATTGCCTTCGTTCCATTTTTCTGAAAGAAAAGTTCGGTTTGATCTAAATACTCTTTCTTTACAAGTTGTCGACCTCTAATTTTATAGGTAAATACACTGAATCCGATTTTTCTTCCAATCCAATAATTCGAATTGTCTCCAATTACTGCAGCAATGAACAATAAGGGCAGAAGGATGAAAATATCCATATGACCAGACTTACAGAATAATCCAGCGGTAAATAATAGTGAATCACCGGGTAAAAATGGCATGGCTACAACACCAGTTTCTATGAAGATGATCATGAAAAGGACTACGTATATTGCCGTTCCATAATTGGAAAACAACCAATCAAAGTCAAGCTCCAAAATGTGTTTAAATAATTCTATCATGATTAATCAAATTTTAAAGTTGCGTCGACTTTTTCCTTCCAACCCATAATACCTCCGTCCATTTGGATTAAATTTACCAAGCCATACTCGGTTTCTAAGAAATTCACCAATGCCTCGGCTCGTTTTCCTGATTGGCACATTACAATAACCTTATCGAATTTTTTAAGCTCTTCAACTCTCTCCGCGACCTGAGCCATTGGGATGTGTAAGGAATTAATATGGACAGCATCGTATTCGAATTGTTCTCGAATGTCCAAAATGATAGCATTTCCCTGATTGAGAATAGAGGAGCACTCGCTTGGGCAAATTTTATTCATAGATGAACGTTAATTAGTTTTTTGGCAAAGTAAAATATTTATTTTCCTTATCCAAGTAAAAAAATGTGGTAAAAATATCACCTGTTCTTGTCAGCTTTGGATTATAGGTATTGGCTTCCTTATTATTTGGTAAGGATTCAAGTTCTGCTTTGTAAATATTTAAATCTTTGTATTCAGAGGTTTTTCCAGCAATACCAACTTCTATTACATAAGCCTCAGGTTGATTTGTTCCTAGGCCATCAAAGAGTTTCCATTGAAAGATTAATTTTGCTTGATTTCGTTGAACAGTATAAATGGATCTATAGCAAGCGTTTCGAATTCTATAATCGATTTGAATTTCACTGTTTATTTCATTTTTTAAACGTATACTTTCAATCTTCAATGGAATATATGGAGAGGATGGAATCGTTAATGGAGAATAGAAAAGACTATCCCGTCCGTTGAAAAGTAACACATGATTGTAATTACCCATCTGACCCATCTCTAACATTTTCGAAGGGTTGTCGTCTTTCTTTAAATCCAGATTTGCTCTTTCTAATCGATTTACGGAAATTATTTTATCCATTATGCCATCACCGTCAAAGTCCGTTTCAATATAAGACGAATTATATTTTTCGTTTGGAAGAATTTGAAAGGTTCCCTGCAGTGTAAGGCTTAAATAAGTGGAAAAATCTTTTTTTAAACTGTCTGGGATTTCGGTTAACATCATTTCTTGTGTTTCTTTTTCATTTTGCCCGATTTCCGGCGATTCTTCTTTGCAAGAAACAAGTAGTAAAAGATGAACAATTCCGATTACGGAAATTAAATTTCGAAACATGAACACAAAGATACGTAATGATTTTCAAAAGAATAGACTAAAAATTCTAATCATAATACGTTTAATTAAATAGTGTTAACTATTTGAATAACAGAATACTAATACCTTATCTTGAAAAATTATGAAACCTTGAAAGACATAGTTCCGTAACAGCTCAAAAACAAACAACATGACAATATATATGAATTCATTGAGAAATAAAGTGACGAGAAATGCAGCCTTGAAACTTTCGAAACACAGAGAATTAGGAACTAAAAGTAACTTAAGTGTATTTGAGGTTGCGGCATTAATGGATAAATTGAAAAACGCCGAATTAATGGAAGATAATCGCAACACAGTTTTTTTTAGTGCAGCGATGAACTAAGATAAAATAACAGATGATCCTATCAACTCGTCAGCCTGATACCAAGCAGCGAATTGACCAGGTGTTATCCCTTTTTGTGGTTGATTAAATAGTAAGTAAAACTCATTCGATTTTCGGATGAGTTTCGCTTTTTGAAGGGGTTGACGGTATCGAATTCGGGCAAGAACTTCTACTTCTCCATCTTCTAAAATTTCTTTTGAACTATTCACCCAATTCATTTGACCTTTTTCCAATTTGAGGGCTATTCTGTTTAAGCCGGGATGTTGATCTGTTTGACCTGTGTAGATAATGTTTTTATCTGTATCCGTTCCAATCACAAAACTTGGTTGAGGTCTGCCTCCTATATGCAATCCTTTTCTTTGTCCAATAGTGTAATAATGGGCTCCTTGGTGTTCTCCAACTTTTTTCCCTTCTTCGGGATTAAATACGAAAGGTTTACACAATTCCTCGAGGTTGTCATTAGTTATTTTCAGCGAATGATAGTCCAATAATCTAAGGTGATTCTCAGGAATTTCTATGATATCACCTTTTTTTGAAGCTAATTTTTGCTGAAGAAAAATTGGTAGTGAAATTTTACCAACAAAACACAAGCCTTGCGAGTCTTTTTTTTCTGCAGTAATTAAACCTTGTTCTGAGGCAATCTTTCTAACATCTGATTTTTCTAAATCACCAATTGGAAATAGTGCTTTTGCTAATTGATTTTCGTTCAATTGGCATAAAAAATACGATTGGTCTTTATTTTTATCCACCCCTGAATACAACCCAACATTTCCGTTCTGATCAACTTTTTTACGACAATAATGACCAGTTGCGACATAATCGGCTCCAAGGTCTAAAGCAGCTTTTAGAAAAACGTCGAATTTAATTTCACGGTTACATAATACGTCGGGATTTGGTGTTCTACCTGCCTCATATTCTCTGAACATATAATCCACGATACGCTCTTTATATTCGTTACTCAAATCGATTACTTGAAAAGGTATTCCGAGTTGTTGAGCAATCAATAACGCATCATTAGAATCGTCAATCCAAGGGCAATCGTCGGAAAGTGTAACGGTTTCGTCGTGCCAATTGCGCATGAACATTCCAATAACTTCGTATCCTTGTTGGAGTAATAAATATGCTGCCACACTTGAATCTACACCACCAGAAAGACCAACAACTACACGTTTCATTTCGTAAAATTAAATATTAATGGCCAAGAATAACACATCAATACATTTCATCCCATCAATTGCCGCAGAGACTATTCCGCCTGCATATCCCGCACCCTCGGCACATGGGTAAAGATTACCGATTTGAACATGTTGTAATGTTTCTGGATTTCTAGGGATAGAAATAGGGGAGGAAGTGCGCGATTCAGGGGCATGAATTA
>CAZLVX010000185.1:0-3363 GCA_964562965.1 uncultured Lishizhenia sp. | reverse complement strand
AATTTTCATTCACTTTGAAAAACTTTTTTTGAACTTATTTAAATATAAAAGATTGTTACACCGATTTAAAAGCATTTTCGATGTCACGAATAATATCCTGATAATGTTCAACACCTATCGATAAGCGAATGAGTTTTTCGGTTATGTACATGCGTTCTTTATCTTCGAATGGAACATCTGCATGTGTCATGGTTTGAGGATGTTCAGCAAGACTCTCGGTACCACCAAGAGAAACAGCAAGTTTTATGAGTTTAAGGGAATTTAAAAAATCAAAAGCTTCTTTTTCACCCCCTTTGATATCAAAACTAATCATGGCTCCACCGGTGGAACACTGCCGATCAAAAATAGCAATTTCATCAGCTGATCCTGTTTCATTAATAAAGCCTAGGTAGTACACAAATTCGACTTTTGGATGATTTTTAAGATATGTAGCAACTTCGAGGGCATTTTTTGCTTGTTGATCCATGCGAACTTTTAAGGTTTCGAGACTCCTCATTAACAACCAACCATTCCAAGGCCCGGCCATATTTCCTAAAAATGTCCGTAACCCTTTTATCCGTTTCATCAATGCTTTTGATCCAAGACAGGCACCAGCAATAACATCAGAATGTCCTCCAATGTACTTAGTTGCAGAATAAAGAACAAGGTCAGCCCCATGTTTTATTGGATGTTGCCAAATAGGTCCCATGTATGTGTTGTCAACGGAAAGAATCACCTCTCCATTAGTTTTTTCGAAAAAAGTCTTAATTTCTGAACACATTTCAATGTCTATTAAAGCATTTGTGGGATTAGCTGGGGTTTCAATATGAATCATTTTTAACTTATGGGCTAATCCAGATTCTTGAATTCGCGTAAGGATTTCTTCTTTTTTCTCTCCTGGATAAAATCCGATGGAGTTAATGCTTAGTTTTTTTAGAAAATGGTTAATAAAATGATCAGTTCCACCATATACCGGTCGAGAATATAGAAGTAAATCGCCCGGAGAAAGAAATTCCAGCATTGCTGTTGAAATAGCCGACATTCCACTCTCAAAAACAGCACATTCTTCTGCTTGATCCCATAGACATAAGCGGTTCTCTAAAATTTCTAAGTCTGGATTATTTAATCTACTGTAAATCAACCCCAATTCTTCATGCTCATTTGGTTCACTCAAACCGTACGCAACTTCAAAGAAGCGTTTTCCTTCTTGAGCAGAATTAAATACAAATGTTGACGTTTGAAATATAGGGCATTTAATAGCTCCTTCTGATAATTTTGGATCGTATCCATAACTCATCATTAAACTTTCTGGTCTCATATTTTTTTGTTCAAACCTAATAATAAACTACATAATAAAAAATATAAAGAAAATAAAACTATTAAAAATGATAATAAAAGAAAATAAGTCTAAATTAGCAGTAAAAAAAGATATTTATAGAATTTTATTCTTTATGAAATTAGACGAAATTGATACTAGGTTACTTGAACATTTGAAAGCGAATGCACGACAGACTGTAAAGGAACTTGCACATAAGGTTGGGTTGAGTATAACACCAACATTTGAAAGAATTAAGAGACTAGAGCGATTAGGGATAATTAGAGGTTACACGTTGGTAATTGATAAGAAACTTGTGGGTAAAGGTCTGCGTGTGCTTTGTCAGGTTTCGCTTAAGGAACATAATGAAAAACAAATACTTTTATTCGAATCAGAGGTACAATCTTTAGAGGAAGTATCGGAATGTTTACATATTGCTGGTAATTTTGATTATTTACTTTCTGTTGAAGTTAAAGATATGGATGAATATGAAAAATTTTTGAAGCAAAAATTGGCTAAGCTTTCCAATATATCTCAGGTTCAAAGTTCATTCGTGCTTGGTTCCGTATCAATGTAAAATTATGGAATATTGATGCGTTCTGGCCTCATTTGAATTCAGTGACAAAATACCCTTTTTCTCATATAATATTCCGCTAGAATTTAGGTGGTCAGCCCATCCCCACCAGGGTTCTATACAAAAAAATGGAGCGCCAATTTTAGTCCAAAACCCAATAGCAGTCCAATCTTTACATTGCATACTTACTAATTTTCCTTTTTCCTGATGAACGAGACTTACTTTGTTAAAAGGGACATCTTTAATTACTAGAGCATCTTTCTCAAAAAAGGAGTCTTGCAATTGAAACGAGTTTGAGAGTTCAATTGGTTTAGATTCATTTGAATAATAATTTCCTTCAATGAGATGGTGCGTTGTGTGAAAGTTTCCTCCGAAATCTAAGGAATATTCACCTAGATTTCCAATTATGTGAAAACCTGGATGCCCGCCTAAATTATAGTATAAAATTTCGTCACCTGTATTTTTAACTTTTGACGTAATGTTAAGGGTAGCGTCAACTAATTCGAAACATTGCAATAACTCAAAAGAAAATGGGTATTGTTTAAGGGTAAACTCATTTGCTGAAAGACGAAATGTAACCTTATCAGCCGCACAACTCACAACTTCAAAGGTGCAATCTCTGGCGAATCCGTGTTGTTTCATGAAATAATTTTCGCCTTTGTGATGATAACTATCGTTGATTAATCGCCCAACTATTGGAAATAATAACGGTGCATATCTATTCCAATAGAATTCGTTTTTTTTCCAAATTACATTTTCTCCGTTAATTTTTTTCAGAGATTGTAACTCAGCACCTAGCTCATTTATTGAAGCTTCAATGATATCATTTTTTATTGAAATCATTGCTCGTGTATATTAATCGAAAATTCAAATACCTCTGACCATCCTTTCCAAATCCCATAATCTCCGATGGTTTCATTGTGCCAAATAAATGAGAATTCACCACCAAATTCCTTCACCTCGTGATAAAGGTCAGCAATTTTACTCATGGCTTCCAAAGGACTTATTTTAAGGTATTCGTTCAACGTGCCATCCATAAATGCAAATGGGTGAAGTGTTAATTCGGTTTGTTTATTGTTTCTTAAATTAAACCACTTAATTGGTTTTGCTGTACCTAACCTAAAACCGCAAATATCAGCAAATCCCATGGTGTAGTCGTCTTTAATTTCTTGTTCTATATATGTTTCATAAGTTTGTGGGAGCTTCAGCATAAGGTAATGTTGCCTAGCAAAATGAACCCGGTTATCTATAATTTTTTCAAGTCTCTCGATTTCATTGTGGAGAAAGAATTCGTAATTATTGGATTTTACACTCGGATGAATTCCAATTTCACAGGCTGTTCTCATCCGCTGAATTAGTCTTCGGTGTCGCTTGTGACGAAAAGAAATGTTACGATCGAATTTAGCAAAATCACCAAGTAGCCAGAACATTTTAAAGTTTATTCCTTTATCTTTCAATGCGTAAATTTTGTCGTAGGTATCGTAAGGATCTCTAT
>CAZLVX010000184.1:0-3392 GCA_964562965.1 uncultured Lishizhenia sp. | reverse complement strand
ATCACTTTCCATTTTTTTAATACGATTTTCTCTATCAATATAGGATTTTTCAATGTATTCAAAAGAGCTTTTTCTTGAAATACTATGGATTGTTTCCTTTCTAAAACCTGCATCGTCATAAAAAAATCATCCATAAAAAAGTTGCGAGGAACCTCTCTAAATGACGTATTCCGTATCGCGTAACATCCACCTTCGGCTCCGATTACAATTCTCCACAGATCACTTTCCATTTTTTTAATACGATTTTCTCTGTCTATATAAGATTTTTCAATGTGTTCAAAAGAGCTTTTTCCTTTTGGTATTTTTACGATATTGGCACATACCATTGAAATTTTAGATTCTTGAAACGGAATTAATAATTCGCTGATCGTACTTTCGGTAAACAAAACATTGGCATCTGTTAGTATGAATATGTCGTGTTTTTTATTTTTCGCAAGCGCATTGATGATGGACGCTTTTCCCGTTCTTCCCGCGAATCGTTCCAAAAAAACATTCGGATAGATTTCTTGCAATGCTTTAACGATGTCATCAGTTCTATCAGTGGAAGCATCTGAGCCAACAAAAATGTCAAGTTTAACATTTTCAGGAATATGGTTCAAAACGCTCGTTAATTTTTCTTGAATGACAGATTCTTCATTGTATGCCGCAATAAGCACGGCAATTGAATAGGGGTAGTTTGACGAGATCCAAGTCTGCTCTTTTTTAGGTAGGATTTGTAGCAACCAAGGATAAAATAAATAGGTGTACAGAATGAGAAGTACTGAGGTAATTATTAATATCCAAGCAACTTCCATTATACTTGCGAAATTAAATTCTTATAGAAAGCTACTAATTTCTCAGCAATTGGTTCGTTGTTCAGGTGATCAATTGCAAAATTTCTTGCATTACACTCTATTAATTCTCGCTTATTAGTGTCCTTTAGTAAATCGATTACTGCAGTTGAGAATTCATCTTCATTTGTTGCAAGGATAATGTCTTTCCCGGCGACGCAATCGATTCCTTCAGCGCCAATGTCCGTTGAAACGATGGCTTTACCAAAACAAAGTCCCTCAACAATCTTTATGCGAAGCCCGCTGCCGGAAAGTACGGGTACAACCATGATATTGTATTTCTGATACACATCAGATGACTTCGGAACATTTTCCTCAATTACGATTGAGGAATCGTTGAGCTGTCTATATCGATTCGGTATGTTTCTGCCTGCAATGATGAATTTTACATTTGGCACTTCGCATTTGATTTTCTCCCAACATTTAGCAAGAAACCAGTCAACTGCTTCTTGATTTGGTATCCAATCCATTGAACCAAAATGAAAGAGCGACAAGTGATCAAAATCTGCAGATTTTTTAATGTCATAATCAGCTATATTGGTTCCTGTAAGTGCAGTATGCGTAGGGGTGTCACACAATTGCTTAATAAAGTACGAATCTTTCGGTGTAATCGGAATTATAGCATCCACCAATGAAAAAGCCTTCAGTTCAGTTTTTTTCAATTTTTTACTTTCAATCTTAAGATACATTTTCTTTAGCAACGAACCTGTTTGCATAATATGTCTTTCCCAAATCAAATGCTCCACATTGTGTGCTCTTAATACAATTTTAGCCTTACTGAGCTTTTTTATTAAAGGAATATACGAACACATGAATAGGCCTTCAAGTTGAACAATATCAAACTTTTCTTCACCTAATACAGCGCTCAGTTTTGTCTCAAAATTGACATTATGAAATCGGGTAATGAAGTAACTTTTTTGAGTAAATAAGGTTCTTAGTGCTCCAAAAAAAGTTGGGTTCGTATCGATATCAAAAGATACATAGTTCGTTTTTTTTCTATAATCCTCAGGAATTAAATCATTGGATTTATAGTGCTTTTTTGTATTTAATGTAAATATATGTAAATCAATATTTTGAGATATTAAACCTAAAGACATATTGTAAATAGCTATACTGCTTCCATCATTCGGCGGGTAAGGTGCTTTATTGCATATTTGTAGAATTTTCATGACTTATTTCCAGCAATGAAAGCTGCACTCTTTTCTTTTGGAATAAATAAAAAATCTCCCTCTTCTTGTTGAATACCATTTTCTGCTATTAATTGAAAATTAACCAATCCATATTGTTGGTAATTGAGTTCCGAAAATAGTTGAAGGAGTTTTGGTCTGTTTTCCGGGGCAATCTCTAACTGAACAATCGGTCGAAATTTTGCTAGGGTTTCTTTAAGATCTTCAAAAACAACCGCTTCATAGCCTTCAATATCACATTTGATATAGTCTATTTTTGGTAAAGAAAATAGAAAATCATGGGCTTTCAAAACTTTAACTTTCTGAGTCTTAGTTTTGGGGTCGATAGTCGTGTCTTTGATTACATGAGGTAATCCAGTTCTAATTAAACCATCGGTTTCGGGTAAGGCCATCGTAAGAATACCATTTTCATTTCCGAGCGCTATGTTATGGATTTCTACATTTTTTTTGTACCCCAAGAAATGAGTTAAGGTTTTATAAAACATAGGGATCGGCTCTATACAAATTACCTTACCTTCGTGCGCAAGTTTTGAAAATGTTTTAGCAAAATAACCCAGATTGGCACCAATATCCACAACGTAATCTGTTTTTTGTATCCAGTTTTTTACAGCATAATGGTACTTGAATTTGGCATCTTTTTTTAACACCCCCAATGAATAGAGTAGGTAAAATCCGCGGTGCATAGTCCGAAGATATAGCCAAACGGGCAGTATTTTAGCGAGAAATCGTTTGATCAATTTCATTGTCGGCGAAGTTAAGGTTAATAGATCAATTCTTAAAAGATTTACTGTGTGGATTGAACTTTATTCTTGATAGATATGCTATTTTTACGTTCAATTAGCTTGCATATGGATACATTAACGGTTAGAGAATTAGATGGAATAGATGAAATGCTTAAATATTTACATGTTCTAAATGAATTGTATCCCTCGCTTACCTTATCATCATATAAGGAAGAATTAAGTTTTATGCTCCAACATAATTATGGTCAAGTAGGTGTTTTTTCCGGAGAAGAATGCCTCGGCATAAGCGGCTTTTGGATTGGAAATAAATTGTGGTGCGGAAAATATTTGGAGTTAGACAATATTGTTGTTTGTCAAAATCACCGAAGTCAAGGAGTAGGGAAGATGTTAGTTGATTTTTTGAATAGAAAAGCAGTAGAACAAAAGTGCACGATGTTGTCGTTGGATTCATATACTACTAATTACAAAGCACATAAAATGTTTTATAACGAAGGGTTTGCTCCAAGAGGATTTCATTTTATAAAAATTTTAAATGAAGAAAAGGTGCGATAATAAAAACTGACAATAATATCCTGACCTTAATCGTGCATTCCTAATCCTTGTAAAATTCGAGCTCTATTTTTTTCTATTCT
>CAZLVX010000183.1:0-3393 GCA_964562965.1 uncultured Lishizhenia sp. | reverse complement strand
AACATTTGTCTGCTAAAATGGATGTTGCATTCACAAAACGAAGTGATGATTGGGATATTTATTTCAAAATTGATGATTTGGGCTATTAATTTGCGATAAATTAGAAAACTCACTTCAGTTACTCATCGGAAATAAAATAAAGCAATGTAATTTTTAATGAGTATCTTTAGCTAATAAAATATAATGCGCATTCTTCCACTTTTTTTGTTGCTAATTAATGTGTCATTGGCACAAAAAAATGAAATTACCTTCATTAAATACCGCTTTGTGGATGCATCTGTTCCACCCGATTACCACAGAAGTTATACTGTTACTGCTTCTGAGAGCGATTGGCACTATACTGTTGATACTTACGGGAAAATAATCTCCGATTCTACACAAAAGATGACCGAAGCGTGGTGGCGAGAAATCAAACACTCCTACAAAAAAGCAAATTTAAGGCTAGGAAAAGAAAGGGAAGAATTCGGATGTACAGGAGGCAAGCAAGTGATTATTGACGTAAAGTTCAATGGAAAAAGGCAACTACGTTTAACGGAAGTTCGATGTGGAGGAAAGAATACAGGAAATTTACGAGGAAACCCTGATCTTTTAAAAGCGGCACTTCTCAGAAAAGATTAAAAAAGGGATTACAAAAAAACTATTTTTTAGCTTCTTTCTCGTCGATTTGAATCGAAGTAATTACAGATTTCATTTCTCCTATTGCTGATACAAGCTCAATTTCTTCTCCAATTTCTGGTCTGTTATGGCTAGAAACTACCTTGCCATTTCTTCGTGCTATGCTAAATCCTCGGTTTACTATGCGAATAGGATCCAACAATTCTATTTTAGTCGAAAAGCCTTCCAGTTGTTGGTGTTGGAGTTCCAAAATTTTAGAAGTAAATAGAGAAAGTTCGTATTGTTTGCGTTCCAATTGAAATGCTCCGTTTCGTATTTTTTCAATGGCAGATGCAGTGGCTTCACTTTGTAAGTTTGTTAGAAGTGTTTTCTCCCGGTGAAGAACATGAATGGCCGCTTGAGCTGCTTGCTGTTGAATAGTATGTAAAGAGAAGCTAAACTGTTGCATTAAATTTTTGGATGACTTTTCAAATGCGTGTGTTAGCTGTGATACGTGTTGTTGTGCACGTTCAATCTTTAGCATAGACATGTCTCGCAGGTTACTTGTTAATTCTTGTACCCTTAAGTCGAATTCTCGAAAAGTTTGAACAAGAAATTCGGCCAATTTTGTTGGCGTAATCTCGTTTCGAAATGCGATCAATTCAGCAACAGTTAAATTCGTGGAATGACCAATTCCCGTGAGTATAGGCAAGGGAAACGCTGCAATTTCTTTGCAAAGTTTGTAATGATTATAACATGTCATACCCACTTCGGCACCGCCGCCGCGTACTAGGACCACTATGTCATATCGATGCAGTGATGATTTAATAGAACCTAAAGCTTGGATTATAGAATTTACTGCAACATCTCCTTGTAGAAGCGCATTGAATAAAGTTGTTTCAAAACGATAGCGGTAAGGGTTGTGATTCAAAACTTCCATAAAATCTGAAAGTCCCTTGCTTGTATCTCCTGAAATTATTGCAATTCTTTTGGGCAGCAAAGGGAAATGGAGCAGCTGGTTTTTATTCAATAGGCCTTCTATTGACAGTTTTTTTAGCGTTTCTTCTCGTTCTTTTTGAAGTTCACCTAAACTAAAGGAAGGATCGATATCCATTATTTGAATGCTTAGCCCGAATGTTTCACTAAATACGATTTTTCCTAAAAACAGAACAGTAAGCCCATCCTTCAAGGGTTCTTTAACAACGTCTACAAATCTTTTTTGAATACGTTCTAATTGCTGTTTCCAGATTGTTCCTGTTAGCTGAGCAACGATTTTATCACCTTCTTTCTGAACTAATTCGGGAAATGCGTGTCCACTTGGATAGCGGTTAATTTTGTGCATTTCTGCCTTAATCCAATAAAGCTGATTGTAGCGATTTTCCAAGGTTTTTTTAATGGATGATGCTACTTGTGAAAGCGTGAATATCTGCTTATCTTCCATTAGGCAATTGTGCCTTGCTCTATTTCCATATCTAAATAGTTCTGCACAATATCTATAGCATTGTCAATCACGTCACTTAATGCCGTAATAAATGTTCCTTCTTCTGCGATTAAAATGGCATGTTTGATAGCCTCTACTTCCAAAGTAACAATTTCATAAGTTACACCTGTATTCGCTTCGGTTAGTCCTTCAACAATAAGGTTGATAATTTCTTGCTCAGTTCTTCCTCGTAAGTGTTTTTCTTGACGAATAACAACATGATCGAACATTCTAGCCGCGATTCGTGCACATTCTTTAATGTCTTCGTCACGTCTATCACCAACTCCCGAAATAATTCCAATTTTCCTTGTTGCCTCTACTGTACTTAAAAATTCCTCAATACCACGGTAACCATTAGGGTTGTGGGCAAAGTCAATCATCACCTTGAATTTCGAAAATTCGAAGATGTTCATTCTTCCTGGTGTTTGTGCAGCTCCGGGAATAAAGGTTGTGAGTGAAAGTTTAATATCCTCGGTTTTAAACCCATTAAGGTAAGAGGCTAAAGTGGCAGCCAATACATTTGCAATCATGAATTTAGCTTTTCCATTCATGGTTAGAGGAATATGTGTTGCCCTTTCCACCCTGAATTTCCATTCTCCTTTTTTGATTGTGATGAAGCCATTTTCATAAACACAAGCTACACCACCTTTTTTGCAATGTTCGACAATTGCAGGAGCATTTTCATCCATAGCGAATAGTGCTACATTGCAGTGAAGTGATTTTGCTATTTCCAAACAGTTTTCATCTTCTCCGTTTAACACAGCCCATCCGTCTTTCTTTACGCTTTCTAAAACAACGGATTTCACACGAGATAAATCTTTCAAATCGTGGATATCGCTAATTCCTAAATGATCTTCTTGAATATTGGTAATCACGCCAATGTCACAACGACTGAATCCTAAACCTGAACGCAAGATTCCACCGCGAGCGGTTTCTAATACAGCGAATTCCACATTTGGATCTTTTAAAATATATTCTGCACTGATAGGACCGGTTGTATCTCCTTTTTCCATCATGTGATTTTGAATATAGATTCCGTCCGATGTTGTGAATCCTACGCGGTAGCCGTTATTTTTTACTATATGCGCGATTAATCTTGTGGTAGTTGTTTTTCCATTTGTCCCTGTGATCGCGATAATTGGTATTCGAGACGGTTTCCCCGGAGGGTAAAGCATATCAATAACAGGTGCAGCAACATTTCTTGGCAATCCTTCCGATGGAGCAAGGTGCATTCTGAATCCGGGTGCGGCATTTACCTCTAGAATTACCCCTCCATTCTCTTTTAGAGGTTCAGTGAGGTTTTGCGCCATGATGTCAAT
>CAZLVX010000182.1:1276-3523 GCA_964562965.1 uncultured Lishizhenia sp. | reverse complement strand
TCCCAATCATCACTTCGTTTTGTGAATGCAACATCCATTTTAGCAGACAAATGTTCCGCCAACCTTTTTTCCAAATTTAGACTTGAACCAATATAGTATTGATTGATTTTTTGAGAATATAGAATATAAACTGTTGCCATGTAAAACTTCCAAAAAACAAAAAACCCTGACTTTTACATCAGGGTTTTGTACTCGAGGCGGGACTTGAACCCGCACGGGCAAAACGCCCACAGGATTTTAAGTCCGGCGTGTCTACCAATTCCACCACTCGAGCATTCCCGACAAGACGGTCGGGCTACAATCGTTCTTTCGAACTTTTGTGGTTTGGCGAGCGAGAAACGGGATTCGAACCCGCGACCCCGACCTTGGCAAGGTCGTGCTCTACCAACTGAGCTATTCTCGCTTTATAATTATTAGTTCCCGACGTTTTCGGGGTGACAAAAATAGTTATATTTTTCATTTTAAAAAACTTTTTACTTAAAATTCACCATTAGCAATTCACAATTCTATTTTGGATAAATGTATATTTACACTACAAAAAATTATCATGAAAAAACTCATCCTATTTTTCTTATTTAGTTGCAGCATAGCCATCGGGCAAAAAAATATAAAAGTTGATTCCAAAACTTCTGCCATTACAAGTGAAATACTTGGAGGATTTAATTTTAGAAGCATCGGACCTGCCTTCATGTCAGGGCGGATATCCGATATTGTGATAGACCCTAGCAATGAAAACAAATGGTATGTGTCTGCAGGTTCCGGAGGTGTTTGGAAAACTGAAAATGCAGGTGCTACCTGGCAATCTATTTTTGAAGGTAAAGGATCTTATTCCATCGGGTGCCTAGCCTTAAACCCAAGTAATTATAACGAAATTTGGGTTGGGACAGGAGAAAACGTAGGAGGCAGACATGTAGGTTATGGTGACGGAATCTACAAAAGCGCAGACGGTGGAAAATCATGGCAACACATGGGACTTAAATCAAGTGAACATATTTCAAAAATCATCATTCATCCAAAAAATAGTCAAATCATCTGGGTCGCATCTCAAGGACCTTTATGGTCTTCAGGAGGTGATAGAGGAGTTTACAAATCTATTGACGGAGGAAAAACTTGGAAAAAGACCTTAGGAGAAGGAGAATGGGTAGGTGCTACCGATTTAGTAGTAGATCCACGAAATCCTGATGTGATATATGCTGCTACGTGGCAACGACATCGTACCATTGCTGGTTACATGGGTGGTGGACCGGGAACGGCTATTTATAAATCAACTGACGGCGGAGAAAACTGGAGCAAGTTGAGCAGTGGATTACCCTCTTCGAACCTTGGAAAAATTGGACTGGCTATTTCACCTCAACAACCTGACATTGTATATGCTGCTATTGAATTAGACAGAAGAAAAGGTGGCGTTTTTAAAAGTGTCGATCAAGGGGCCTCCTGGAATAAAATGTCGGATGCTGTCTCTGGCGGTACTGGTCCACATTATTATCAAGAACTGTATGCTGATCCTCATCAATTTGACAGAATTTATTTGGTCAGCTATATGATGTTTATTTCAGATAATGGTGGGAAAGACTTTTACACAATGAACGAAAACAACAAACACGTTGATAATCACGCAATTGCCTTTAAAAAAAATGACCCTAATTATTTGCTTGTTGGTACAGATGGTGGCGTTTACGAAAGTTTTGATAAAACAAAATCATGGAAATATGTCTCCAACCTGCCACTCACGCAGTTTTACAAAGTTGCAGTTGACGACCAATTGCCCTACTATAATGTTTACGGCGGAACTCAAGATAACAGTACGCAAATGGGACCATCAAGAACAACAAATATTAACGGAATTCGCAACGCAGATTGGAGCATACTTCTAGGTGGGGATGGTCATCAACCTGCCACTGAACCAGGTAATTCAGCTATTGTATATGCTCAATGGCAACAAGGAAATTTGGTGCGTCATGATCGTGCAACTGGAGAAAATGTTTACATCCAACCACAACCGGAATTAGGTGAAAAATCGGAGCGATTCAATTGGGATGCGCCAATTCTTGTGAGTCCACATAAGTCGTCACGGATATATTTCGCTTCTCAAAGACTTTGGAAATCTGATAACCGTGGTGATTCATGGGAAGTTATCTCTCCTGATTTAACTACAAACACACCAAGGACCCAAACATCATTTTTTGGTAAAAAACAAGCCTGGGATAATCCCTGGGATATCTATGCTATGTCAAATTACAGCAGTAT
>CAZLVX010000182.1:0-1176 GCA_964562965.1 uncultured Lishizhenia sp. | reverse complement strand
TGGGTATTGATTACAAAAGGAATTGCTGAACGAACAATCACTTGGCGCATCGTACAAGATCACGTGAAAAAGAATTTGTTGTTTTTAGGAACTGAATTTGGGGTTTATGTTTCGATTTCCAACGGAGATAATTGGTTAAAATTCAGTGCCGGATTACCCACAATTTCAGTGCGCGACATAGCCATTCAGAAACGTGAAAACGATCTAGTTCTAGCAACTTTTGGAAGAGGGATTTACATTCTCGACGATTACAGCGCGTTGAGAACCTTGGATGAGGAATCTGTAAAAAAAGAGGCATTCATAACAACTCCAAGAAATAGTTATTGGTATCAGCAGCGCTCCTTACTAGGGGAAGGAGGAAAAGCTTCCCAAGGTGATGGTTATTTTGTTGCTCAAAATCCAGACTTTGGAGTACAATTCACCTATTACATGGCGAATTCTTTGAAATCGTCTAAAGAAAAACGAAAGGAACAAGAAAGTGAAACACTAAAAGCTCAAAAAGAAGTGGCAATTCCGGACTGGGCAATTCTTGAAAAAGAGGAACTTGAAGGAGATCCAAAGATTATGCTTGCAATTTATGGCGCTTCAGGAGAATTGGTGAGATTAATCGAAGCGTCAAACGGAAAAGGATTTCAGCGTGTAAATTGGAACTTACGTAGAAATGCTGTAGGTACTATTACTCCTGAAAATAAAGACTGGAAAAATGAAGGTCCTATGGTTGCCCCAGGAAAGTATCAAGTTCAACTTTTAAAAATTGAAAATCAAAAATGTTTCGAGTTAGGAGAGAAAGTTTCCTTTGAAATTGAGCCTCTTCCGGGATTAACACCTACAATTAAAGGAATGTCAGCTGAGGAAGTTACAGCGTTTTGGGTAAAGCTAGACAAAGCGTATACTGACGTTCAGTTATTTAACGAGCAAGTGAAAAAAGAGAAAAGAAAAGTAGAAACAATGCAAAAAGCGTTAACTCTTTCTAGTAAAATTTTAGCGGATGAATTTTCTGCGCTTTCTGCTTTTAATAGTAATTTTCTAACAATTGAAAACCTCATTAGCGGAAGTAATATCAAACAACAAATAGGAGAAGAGAACGAGTACCCTACAGTTTATCATTACCTAGGTGTAGTGAGCACAGGAGTTGGAGGATCAACCTATGGACCTACACCTACTCACCTAAAATGC
>CAZLVX010000181.1:2340-3603 GCA_964562965.1 uncultured Lishizhenia sp. | reverse complement strand
CAAAAAATGCTCTTGGTAGAAAATTATATACGAATTTAAAAGTATACTCTGGAACTGCTCACAAACATGAAGCACAGCAACCGGAAGTATTGAATCTTGATACACTTAAATAAATAGAATGGAAGTAATCAACGCATTAGGAAGAAGAAAAACAGCAGTAGCTCGTGTATACCTAACTAAAGGAAAGGGAAACATTTCTGTAAATAAAAAAGGAATGACTGAAGCATTTCCAATTGATGTTCTTCAAGCAAAGATTAATCAACCGTTTCAACTTACAAACACAGTAGGTCAATACGATGTTAAAGTAAATGTTGCAGGTGGTGGAATTAATGGACAGGCCGAAGCAATCCGCTTGGGAATTTCAAGAGCGCTTGTTGAACTTTCTGCAGATTATAAACCGCTATTAAAGGTTGAAGGATTGATGACTCGTGATCCAAGAATGGTAGAACGTAAGAAACCAGGTCAACCAAAAGCACGTAAGAAATTCCAGTTCTCTAAACGTTAATCGTTTAATTACTGGTTGTTTAGCATCCAAATACAGGAGTACCTTGGTTTTTCCACCCTCCAGTATTGATGATTTAATTAGGAACGTAAACACATATATATGTCTAAATTATCATTTGAAACATTATTAGAAGCGGGTGTTCATTTCGGACACTTGAAAAGAAAGTGGAATCCAGCAATGGCTCCTTACATTTTTGAGGAGAAAAAAGGTATCCACATCATTGATTTGAATAAAACAATTGTTCACCTTGACCAAGCATGTGCTGCTATGAAGCAAATTGCGAAATCAGGTAAGAAAGTTTTGTTCGTTGCAACGAAAAAACAAGCAAAAGAAATCGTAGCTGAGCGCGTTACTAAAGTAAATATGCCTTTTGTTACCGAGCGTTGGTCTGGAGGAATGTTAACAAACTTCCAAACAACAAGAAAGTCAATCCGAAAAATGACCTTAATTGACAAAATGAAATCGGATGGTTCTTGGGATACCCTTAACAAAAGAGAGAAATTATTTAAGACACGTCAACGTGAGAAATTAGAGAAAACTTTCGGTTCTATCGCAGACATGACGCGTCAACCAGCTGCTATTTTTATCGTAGATATTTTAAAAGAACACATTGCACTTGCAGAAGCGAAAAGATTAGCGATTCCTACTTTTGCAATGGTGGATACAAATTCTAACCCTAAATTAGTAGACTTCCCAATCCCCGCGAACGACGATGCAACAAAATCAATTTCATTGGTTTTGGATGAAATTTGCAACGC
>CAZLVX010000181.1:0-2240 GCA_964562965.1 uncultured Lishizhenia sp. | reverse complement strand
ATGGCAGTTGATATCTTAAGAAAAAAAGGTCAAAAAATAGCTGCTAAAAGAGGTGACAACGAAGCGAAAGAAGGTGTGATTCTAGCCCAAGCCTCTTCTGATTCTAAAACTGGAGTAATTTTAACTCTTAACTGTGAAACAGATTTCGTAGCTAAGAATGATGGATATGTAAGTTTGGTACAGTCATTATTAGATTTGGCTTTGGATAAATTACCTGCTTCAGTTGATGATTTAAAAGCACTAGCATATGACGATAAATTGTCTGTAGCTGATAAAATTACTGAGCAAATTGGTGTAATTGGTGAAAAGCTTGACTTGTCGAACTACGCAGTAGTGAAGGCTGAAAGAGTAGTTGCTTATAATCACCCTGGAAATCGTTTAGCTACTTTAGTTGGATTTAATTCAAACTCAGAGGCAGTTAAGGAAGCTGGACGTCAAGTTGCAATGCAAGTAGCGGCAATGGATCCAATTGCTATTACGAAAGATGGTGTTGACGCCAAAACAATTGAAAGAGAATTGGAAGTAGGTAAAGATCTTGCTATTCAAGAAGGAAAGCCTGCTGAAATGGCTGAGAAAATTGCTCAAGGAAGACTTAATAAGTTCTTTCAAGAAAACACATTGTTGAGCCAACAATTCATCAGCGACAATAAATTAACGGTTGAACAATTCCTTACGAACTCAGAAAAAGGATTAACCGTTACAGAATTCAAAAGATTTTCTTTAAGTTAAGAAACGTTCATTTAAAAAAGCTATCGAAAGATAGCTTTTTTTTTACCCTAAAGTCAATAAAGAAATTACATTTGTCTTAAGATTATTATGAAATATAAACGGATACTTTTAAAACTAAGTGGAGAATCCTTGATGGGCTCCAAACAATTTGGCATTGATAATCAACGATTGGCTGAATATGCAGAGCAGATTAAAGAAGTGCTGAGCACCGGAATAGAGGTAGCAATTGTAATAGGAGGAGGAAATATTTTTCGAGGTGTTCAGGCTGAACAAGGTGGGATGGACAGAACTCATGGGGATTATATGGGAATGTTGGCTACGATGATTAACTCAATGGCTCTACAAGCGGCATTAGAATCAACAGGAGTAAAAACCCGGTTGTTATCAGCTATTGAAATGAAAGAAATTGCAGAACCGTTTATCAGACGTAGGGCTGTTAGACATTTAGAAAAAGGAAGAGTTGTTATTTTTGGAGCAGGCACAGGAAATCCTTTTTTTACAACTGATTCAGCGGCTTCATTACGTGCAATTGAAATAAATGCAGATGTTATACTTAAAGGTACTCGGGTTGATGGGATTTATACCGCAGATCCTGAAAAAGATAAAACGGCGACCAAATATGACACTATAACTTTTGATGAGGTGTATGCCAAAGGCTTAAACGTGATGGATCTTACAGCCTTTACGCTTTGCAAGGAAAATAATTTACCTATAATTGTTTTCGATATGGACACACCAGGTAACCTGAAAAAATTATTGGACGGAAAAGCGGTGGGAACAACAGTTTGTAATTAATTTTGCGACATGACGGAAGAATTAGAACTGATTTATGATGAATTCAAGGGGTCAAATCAGAAGACCTTGGATCATTTAGAGAATGAATTAATAAAAATAAGAGCGGGTAAGGCATCTCCTGCCATGCTTCAAGGAGTTATGATAGAATATTATGGCGCAATGACTCCATTGCAGCAGGTTGCGAATGTAAATACCATGGATGCCAGAACTATTGTAGTTCAACCTTGGGAAAAGACCTTGCTCAATGATATCGCGAGAGGAATCATCAATGCAAACTTAGGATTAAATCCGCAAAACAATGGAGAGCAATTACTTATTGCAGTTCCACCACTTACAGAAGAAAGAAGAAGAGATTTAGTTAAAAGAGCAAAGTCGGAAGCCGAACACGCAAAAGTTGGAATTCGTAACCATCGCAAAGATTCCTTGGATATGATCAAAGATTTAAAGAAAGAAGGTCTATCTGAGGATATGGAAAAAGACGCAGAAGAAGAAGTTCAGAAAATTACGAATGCTTACATTAAGAAAATCGACGATTTAGTAGAGATAAAAGAAAAAGATATAATGACTGTCTAACAGTTGTTTTTATCTGCTTTAAATTTTGCAACCGCGCGAGAAAGCCTATCGTTAATAGCCTTACCTATTCCTTTATCGGGTGCTGACTCAATATAAATATGAGAGAATTCTAGTCGGTCCATCTCGTGTAAGGTAGCATATAG
>CAZLVX010000180.1:0-3616 GCA_964562965.1 uncultured Lishizhenia sp. | reverse complement strand
TGCCTTGCGAATTACCTTTAGACGCATCGGAAGACTTTGGAAATGAACTTATAAAACATGTAATTCCAAAACTTTTAGGTGATGATCCAGATGCTGTAATAGAAAGAGCCTCAGAAACAAATCTTGAAGGTGAATTAATGCCAAATTTCAAGTATTTGGAAGACTACGCAAACGGAATTCTTGTTCATTAACTAGTTAAGCCTTTTTTGCACGAGGTCTTCAACTTTTTTGTAAAATTGATGAGGCATGTAGGTTCTCCACTCAATGTCTTCCAACTCACCCCCCATCACAAAGTACTGGTCGATATTGATGCGTTCGAACTCGGTTAACACGTGGTCGTGAAAATTAATCAAGGCAATCCATCCCTCCTCTACTTCATCAAACCATTCTTCATAATAGCAATCGTCGGAATAATGAAAGTTCAATACGTTTTCTCCCACGAGAATAAACTTATTTATTCCCTGTTCCATCATTGGTTCTATGATATCGCGCTTAAGCACCATGATGTCGTTTTCTATGGCGTCATTCCACTCCCCAATAAACTCCAGTATTGTATAACCTAACTCATAATCGACATATAGAATTTTAAGAAACAAGGTTTTTGAACCCATATTATCCCATTGTGGATGAATGTAAAAATTGTAAATGGTATCAGTAAACTCAAATTCACTGTACTCTCGATTATAAAAAGGAGAATTAGGATCTTCAGAGGCAATGTAATATCCTCGCCATTGGTAGAAAGGCTCAATTGAATGCACCCTCAAAATTACCAAAAGATCTATTCTAACTCTTTGATTTTATCAAAAACTTGCTGAAAAATGTAGGCATGACCTTGGTCGTTAAGATGTATTCCATCACCCGAATCAAAGGTAAGGTTCAAACTAAAATCTTCTGTTGACAAATATGTCCACACATCAACAAAATAGGGAGAAAACTCTTTTTTCATCATTTGACACAACTCGTTTTGCTGAATCCTCACTTCATCTTTTTTGAAATTTCGAGGTTGAGGAGAAATCAACAAATACTTAATTTTCTTTTTCTTTATCAACTGTATTATCAAGCGGTAATTTTTTAGTTGCTCTTCGTTCGAATATCCATAGGCCGCATCATTTGACGGCATATTGATAATAATCATATTGGGATTCATTGAGAGAGCATTTGTTATATTTCGCTCAATATCTGGATTTGGCCGATTAGAATATCTAGTTCCTGTAGGCAATATATGAAAAGTAGAGTAGCCACTTTTACCATAATTAATTACACTAGATGCTTTATTTGAAATTTTAAGTTCCTGTTCTAACTTAAAAACCCATGAATTACTGAGTTTTGAAGCTCCTGCGCCTTCTGCCGTCGATGAACCTAAAACCACAACATTGACTTGTGTTTTAGACGTTAATTGTTCATCTAAACTTGATAAATCCGAATAAATGAGCAGAAAAAAACTAAGAATTCTAGTAAGAAAAAACATCATAATTTTGAAAATTGCAAAAATTAATCCAAAAAGAAAATTTAATTTTATAATTCACTAAGTTAACCAACTACACATGAAAGAAACAAATGTTCTTTATTTAAAGTCGAAGATAATGGCATTGCCAGGATCTCTAGAATTGGAAAATGAATACCTAATATTAAACGCCCACAAACAAACCATAAATTTAGGTGGTTTCTTGGGTTCTTTTTTGAAAAAAAAGGTTGAAGAAAAGAATCAAGGTTTTAAATGGAATGTGAATGAGATAAAAACAGTAGCTAAAGGAAAACATGGTTTTCAAGATAACGTGCTTGAGCTAACTAATATTCACGACGAAACCTATCGAATTCTTGTTAAGAATTTCGATGAATGGAATACTGCAATTTTGAGCAAAAAATCCTAGGTCTACATATTTCTTCTATACTGACCTCCTACTTCAAACAAGGCTTTTGTTACTTGACCTAAAGAAGCGTGCTTACAGGTTTCCATTAATTCCTCAAACATATTTCGGTTGTTGATGGCCGCGTCTTGAACTTTTCGAATACCTGCTTGCGCTTGATCTCCTTTAGTTGCATGTAATTCAGCTAACATCTTAATTTGATATTGCTTCTCTTCTTCTGTTGCGCGAATAACTTCTTTTGGAAGAATTGTAGGAGAACCTTTTGAACTCAAAAAGGTATTTACACCTATGATTGGGAACTCACCTGTATGCTTTAACGTCTCGTAATACAACGATTCTTCTTGAATCTTAGAACGCTGGTACATTGTTTCCATTGCTCCTAAAACACCTCCACGTTCGGTAATTCGGTCAAATTCAGTTAGAACCGCTTCCTCGACTAAATCGGTAAGTTCTTCAATAATGAATGCTCCTTGCAATGGATTTTCGTTTTTCGCTAAGCCCAATTCTCGGTTTATAATTAATTGAATGGCCATCGCTCTACGAACAGATTCTTCTGTCGGTGTTGTAATCGCTTCGTCGTATGCGTTCGTGTGAAGTGAATTACAGTTGTCGTAGATTGCATACAAGGCTTGTAGTGTTGTTCGGATATCGTTGAAATCAATTTCTTGCGCATGCAACGAACGTCCGGAAGTTTGAATGTGATATTTCAACATTTGTGCACGTGCATTGGCGCCGTATTTTTTAGCCAAGGCTTTCGCCCAAATTCTTCTCGCCACACGACCAATCACGGCATATTCAGGATCAATTCCGTTGGAGAAGAAGAAGGAAAGGTTTGGACCAAAATCATTGATATCCATTCCTCGGCTCAAGTAATATTCGACATACGTAAATCCATTGGCTAATGTAAATGCCAATTGAGTTATTGGATTTGCGCCAGCTTCCGCAATATGATATCCCGAAATGGAAACTGAATAGAAATTTCGAACGCCGCTATGGATAAAATACTGTTGTACGTCGCCCATCAAACGCAAGGCAAATTCCGTAGAAAAAATACAGGTATTTTGAGCTTGATCTTCTTTTAATATATCAGCCTGAACAGTTCCACGAACTTGTGTTAATGTCTCCGCTTTGATTTTAGCATAGACATCACTTGGCAACACTTGATCACCTGTAACGCCCAAAAGCATTAGCCCTAAACCATCGTTTCCTTCAGGTAAAACCCCTTGATAACGTGGACGTTCCGTTCCTTTTTCTTTGTATATCGCTGCTATTTTCGCTTCGACTTCAGCTTCAAGACCATTTGCTTTGATGTATTTCTCGCAATTTTGATCGATAGCTGCATTCATAAAAAAGGCCAACAACATCGGCGCTGGACCATTTATTGTCATAGAAACCGAAGTAGCATGATGACTCAAATCAAAACCAGAATACAGTTTTTTCGCATCATCTAAACAACAAATAGAAACGCCTGAATTTCCAATTTTCCCATAAATATCTGGTCTTAAATCGGGATCATTTCCATACAAGGTCACTGAATCAAAAGCAGTTGAAAGTCGTTTTGCTGGCATTCCCAAACTCACATAATGGAAACGTTTGTTCGTTCTTTCAGGGCCACCTTCACCTGCAAACATACGCGTTGGATCTTCTCCTTCCCGTTTAAATGGAAATAATCCTGCTGTATACGGAAATTCTCCCGGGTAATTTTCTTGTAGCACCCAACGTAAAATATCTCCCCAGCTTGAATATTT
>CAZLVX010000179.1:578-3702 GCA_964562965.1 uncultured Lishizhenia sp. | reverse complement strand
AAACGAAACATCTAGATTTTCTGTCATCCATAATTGAGCACCAATTTGAACCGATTGCGCCACGATAATACATGAAGTGCTGCTTAAAATAATAAAAAACAAAATTCTCATAAGTGATTGATAAGTTTATTTTGGTTGACGTTTTAACCATGTACATTTGCCATCTATTACAACACGAAATCCAACTTGAGGAGAAGGAACACTTATTCGCTCTAGAGCAAGAAAATCATTCATCCCAAAATTGGTGCAATTCTCTTGCATACTAGCAAAAGATCCTCCGAAGACAATATCAGAATCAGAAACAGCCTCAGACACATTGCCATTCAAATTATAAATTCCAAATTCACAAGGGTAGTAAGCATCAACTGGAGCCGTAAGTTCATAGCCATCGAGCGATCTACTTTTTTTAAGAATTGAATATTGGGAATTTTTATAATTCGTACTTGTAACTAATTTCTTTTTATCATATGCTAAATGATCAAAAAGTGGATTGAAATTCATTAAATAATGTTGTTTTTTATCCCTAAAGTAAGGTCCACCCCAACTATAATCATTCAAGTCTAATCCGCATTGTTGGACAAATAATTGTTGTTTCATCGTGGGTAAGGCAAACTCTACCCTATCGTATTTACGTTTAGGATCTCGGTTATAAATCTCTGAAAGCCAATCACAGAAATACCTCATTGCATCTTTGGATATATTCACGACCGGATGATTAGGGAATTGTGTTGCATAATGTAAGAACTGCATTCTGTCAGTCTCCGTTCTCCATAATTCGTTTTGAGGGTAAAATTTATTTTTCACCTCAACTTCTTCGATCTCATCAATAAATCGCATAAACAAAGCATTAGAAATTTCAAATTTGGAAATGTAGAACGCTTTGATCGTGATGACGTTTGATTCTAATGAATCATTAAATGTTTCATTGTACCAATTAACTTGTGCAGAACCAAATGGTACTCTGACCAAGTTTTTCTCGATTGTAGAGGCGTTAATTTTAATTGAATTATCCACATGAAACTCTTCAACTTCGGCAAACAATCTAACACCTACCCATGCTTTCGGGTTAGCGAAAGTGTCTCGAGAAGAAATAACCATTTTATAACTTTCAGATAGCCAAGAACCGCCTTTGCAAATACCAGATTCTGCCACCATTTCTGCTACATTTCCTGCCATTTGACACAATCCAATTCCATAAGGCGAAAAAAAATCAACATCAAGTGTTAGGTCCCCGAAAGTATTAAGAGTTTTCCTGGTAATGCCATATAATCACCTTTTCCTGGGTAATAATTAGCCAGAACTTTACCTTTATATTTTCCATGCTCGTGATGAACAGTATTTGTTCCCCAAGGAAATATTAGGCCTAGATCTTTACTGCCATTTGCAGCAATTTCCCATTCTTCCTCTGTTGGTAAACGAAATATGATTTTTTTAATCTTTTTATCCTTTAGAGTTTTATTTGTACGCTCAGTAAACCAGGCACAATAATCTATCACTTATTGATACGATAAACCAACCACAGGGTAGTTGATATACGCAGGATGTCTAAGGTAATAATTACTCTTGCGTAGATCGGTAAATAATTTTGTTTGCCATACTAATGTGTCAGGAAGCTGCGACAAATAATGTTCTTCCCCTTTATTTTTCTTTATCCATTCAAGGTAAATTAGGTATTCACCATTTGTAAGCTCAAACTTATTGGCATATACATTTGGTTTATCAATAGAAATATAGTCGGTTTTTTTATTACTTAACTTAAGAAGATGTTGACTATTTAGATCAAAAAAAAGAAATAAAAAGAAAATATAAAGTAGCGTTCGAATCATAACCAACCTATAATTATGAAATGACTTAAAGGTTACATCAATAGTCATTTGCACTGAATGATACATTTACATCATGTCATTTTCTTTTTTGTTTAATATTTTTTATTAATACTTAAACAAATATTATTATCATCTGTTTTACAGGTAATTGTATTACAGGAGAATTCTGAAAATCCTTAAAAGAGTAAGAAAAATTAAATTTTTAAACTATGTTATTATCTATTACCAACACAAACTTGTTTGATGCATCCCAAGGAATGGGATTATCTCAAGCAACAGCCTTTACATTTTTTGTAGGCACAATGGCTATGATGGCCGCATCTGCATTCTTCTTCTTTGAAATTCGAAATGTGGGAGAAAAATGGCGTACTTCGGTTTTAGTTTCCGGACTAATTACATTTATTGCCGCAGTACACTATTATTACATGCGTGATTACTTCATTAACACCGGTACCTCTCCAACATTCTTCAGATATGTAGATTGGTTATTGACAGTTCCGTTAATGTGTGTAGAATTTTATCTAATCACGAAAAAAGCTGGAGCAAAACAATCCTTACTTTGGCAATTGATTGCCGCATCTGTAATCATGTTAGTAACTGGTTTCTTTGGAGAAGCAACAGATAGAGATAATAGCGTACTTTGGGGAGTTATTTCAGGAGCTGCTTATTTTTATATAGTTTACCTTGTTTGGTTCGGAGAAGTTGCAAGTTTATCTCAAACTGCTGGTGCTTCAGTTGCTAAAGCTACGAGAATATTAGCTTGGTTTGTTCTTGTTGGATGGGCTATTTATCCATTAGGTTACATGTTGGGAACTCCTGGAGGACTTTTCGGTATTGACTTGGTTTCTGATCCAGTTAAGGCTGCTCAGTACATGGACGTGGTTTATAATATTGGTGACGCCATTAATAAAATAGGTTTCGGTTTGGTAATTTATTCTTTGGCAAAATCTGAATCAGAAAAATAAAATAAAAATTTCAGAATTAAACAAGGGGCTGTCTCAATAGAGATGGCCCCTTTTTTTGATGAATAGGTTTTAATTAATCTATTACTAACGATTCCTTGAGATAATTACCCGCATTTGTTTTCGACTTGAAATTAATTCATCAGGAATTAGCATTGTTTATTATGGTCAACTTAAAACCATTTTCTTAAGATTCTGTGCTAATGTGAGTTATCCGGTTTCTAACTCGACTTTATTTTGACTAAAATTGATTTAATTAACAATCGTATACCAATACGGATCTTAAATCTGAGGAAAAATATTTTGAAGCTATTTCACTTAGTTGTGTTTGTGTTA
>CAZLVX010000179.1:0-568 GCA_964562965.1 uncultured Lishizhenia sp. | reverse complement strand
GCGAGTGTATCAATTTGATTGAAAACTAACATGCTTTTACCTAATCCCTGCATAATACCTGAATTAGAATCCATGCCCAAAGCGAGTTGCCCTTTTAATTGCTCCTTTGCTTTGTGCAATTGAACGGACGAAAAAGACTCATTCATCATCCTGTCCAGTTCCTTGTAAATTAGAGATATTGCCTTTTCCAAATTTTTAGACTCCGTACCTAGGTAAACTTGCCAATAGCCTGTATCTGCATAAGTGTGGTAACTCGCCTCAACAGAGTAAGCTAGACCGTATTTTTCCCGAACACTTAGATTTAATCTTGAATTCAACGCTGGTCCTCCTAAAACATTAATTAGCAAGGCCATCGCTACCCTATTCTGATCATGATAACTCGGTCCGATTGATCCAATTATCGCATGTGCTTGAAAATTCGCTTCTTTTTCACGATGTTCAAAAGGTTCGTAATTTGTAAATTCAACAATTTTCGGTCGATTACCCGTTTGTGGCATTTCTGCTAACTGCATCTCAAGCAGACTTGCCATTTTTTCTGCTGACATGTTACCAACATAGGAAACAACTA
>CAZLVX010000178.1:0-3761 GCA_964562965.1 uncultured Lishizhenia sp. | reverse complement strand
GGCGCCTTCTGAATTACATAAATGAAAAATAACATCGCTGTTGTGCAATTGGATTTGGTTAATACAAGACTTAAACAATTCGATTTGCTGCATTGTAAAAGATGCATTGGAAGGATAATCTGCCGCAGCTAAATGAGAATATACGCCCTTTAATTGTACTTCGGGTTGCGCTTGAATCACTTCTAAAACCTCAGACAATTCCTCAGGCTGGATTCCTAGTCTGTGCATACCGGTATCAATTTTAAGATGTATGGGCATGTGCTCGGCGCCAAGGTAAATGAGTTCTGAAATTAATTCTTCCAATTGTTCTTGAGAATATACGGCGGGCTCTAGATTATAAGCCACACAGTTTTCGTAACCGTCTTCCTCAGGGTTCATTACCAAAATGGGCAATTTTATTCCTGCTTTTCTGAGTTCTACACCCTCGTCTGAATAGGCCACTCCAAGATAATCCGCACCACATTTTTCTATAAAACTCCCCATTTTTTCAAGTCCAACTCCGTAAGATTGTGCCTTTACCATACACAGAATCTTAGTTGATGGCATTAACTTACTTTTAAAAACACTCAGATTATGCCGTACGGCACTCAAATTAAATGCCAATTGCGTTTTATGATGTTTTAATTTGAGTTTTTGTGCGAGTTTTTCCATGTGTTTAACACGCTGACCTTTTAGCAAAATCACTGAATCTTTCAATTGTATGGTTGAGAGGTTGATTTCTCCGCTGTATACATGGGCATCAATCGGTTGAAATTGATTGATTATCTCTTTGATACGATGTACTACATCTTTATCATCTGATTGTAAACCAACTAATGCCACCCTTTTTCTTCCTTGCGAAATACTTAATTGGTATTCCAACGCAATTTTCAAAGAATCGAGATCAAGATTGTAGGAATCGTTAATAATCAGAGAATTATCTATCCCTTCGAAAGTTTCCAATCGCAAGGCTAATCGAGGTAAAGATTTAATTTTTTCGACATCTAGGCGAAAATATCGTTCAACGAAACCTATTGCCAGCATGGCAGAGCATTTACTTGCCTGATCTTGGAAGGGAAGAAGTTCAATGTACTTTTCCATGCTTTTTTCGGTAATGACCTCTAAGTTTTTATAAGGAAGAGCAACTTCACTATAATTGTCCAAACTGTAAAGTGATTTTACGTTTGTAAACAAGGCAAATTTCTCCGAAACATGTTGCGCGTGATTTTCGAAATTCTCAGCATGAGCAGATCCAACATTGGTAAGTATTCCAATTGTAGGTTCAATCATTTCTGCTAATGCATTCATCTCACCTGGTTCTGATATTCCCGCTTCAATTAGTGCTAATTCGGTTTCTTCGTTTATCATAAGTAAGGATAACGCTACACCCAATTGAGAATTATAACTTTTCGGGCTTCGTGTTACATGCACTTGACCCTTCACTAAATGATAAATCCATTCTTTAACTGTCGTTTTACCTGTGCTTCCGGTGATGGCAACTACGGGAATGGTGAATGTTTGACGGTGTATTTTTGCTAAATATTGAAGGGATTTTAAGCAATCGTCAACGATTACATAGCACGCATCACTTTTTGTTTCTACTTGTTTTTCAATCACGAATAAACGTACACCTTGGTCGTAGGCCTTCTCAACATACTCGTGACCATCTCGAAAATCTCCTTTCAATGCAAAAAATACTTGATTGGTAGCACTTGAGATTTTGCGGGAATCGTAAACAACTTCATCCACAATTGAGGAAGATGAACCGACAACCTTGAGCCCATTAACGCGGCCGAAAAACTCCGTAAAAGTTAAATTTAATTTCAACGTGTTGCTTTACAATAGCACGAACGACATAAAGGTCTGTATTTATCTACCGCTCCAACCAAAACTTGCCCAGAATCCTCTACTGTTCGATGCGAAAACTGAGCTAAGTTACCACAAGAAACGCAAATGGCGTGAACTTTTGAAACATATTCTGCCGCAGCTAATAGTTTTGGCATAGGTCCAAAGGGAACCCCTTGAAAATCCATATCTAATCCGGCAAGAATTACGCGCACTCCTTTATTAGCCAGTTGGTTACATACTTCAATGAGTTCGTCGTCAAAAAATTGCGCTTCGTCAATAGCAACGACGAGTTCTTTGTTCCAGCGCGCTAAAATCTCACTTGATTTTTTAACGAGGATTGCTTGGTAGGCGGTTCCTTGATGGCTGACGACTTTATCTTTACTATACCGATTGTCTATTTCCGGCTTGAACATAATCAGCGACTGATTTGCAAATTCTGCTCTGCGGATACGGCGGATTAATTCTTCTGTTTTCCCGGAAAACATAGAGCCACAAATCACTTCAATCCATCCATTTTGTCGCACTTCGCTTGGAAATTGTTCTAGAAACATAACTAATTAGGTTGTTAACATTCATTATGAAGAAAAAAAAGAAAAACATGCTTGCACTGTTCTCTAGTTTTCTAAATTTGAATTCGAAAATCGGTAGTTTATTTGGTTATTCAAACTACTGGTTAACATCTTACTAACTTTTGTTGAAAAAATTACGGTATGAAATCCTTAGTGAACAAGCTTGAACAAGGCATTACAAAAATCGAAAACGGAGCTGTTTCTAGTGTAGAAATGGACGAATTAGTACAAACCGCACGTGAGGTGCACGAAAGACTATTAGTGGTGCGTTATAAATTGTATGAACAAAAGGTTTTTCCTGAGCGAATTCACACGCCAATTGATTTAGTGCTAGATGCTTTTTCCAATGAAAATAATACGGAGATTGAAAAACCAATTGATTTTGATTTAGATCAAACGGAAGAAGATGCAATAACAGAACTTAGTTCAGATGAGGATTTAGCTACTGAAGATGCTGATGCCTCAATCATCGATTACACACCGAATCCTCGTGAGCTTGTCATAGAAACCGTAGTAGAAAAACCGATTGAATCAGACTCAATGTTCGAATTGCCACTTGAACAAGATGAATCGGATACTACAGAAGCTGAATCAGAACATATAGAAATCACCCCTCTTAACTTGGATACCATTTCAAACGAGGAAGAAGAATTGGAAGAATCGGCATCAGAATTAACGGAGGAATTACCTGCGGAAGAACCACCAACAGCGCAGGAAGAAGAGCCAGGATTATCTCTTTCATCAACCGAATTTAACCTTAGTAAAGTTGATGACCAAACAGGCCACTCGCTTAATTTATCAGGAAAACCCCTGGAGTTCAAAAACCTGGAAAATGCGATAGCAGCTAAATCACAAATTGAAAAATTAGAAACGCTTATTGGGTCTTTTACACTGAACGATAAATTATTATTTATAAATTCTCTGTTTGATGGATCAAGTGATGCATTTGCAAAAGCTGTTAAATCCTTGGATTTAACAGCCACAATGTCTGAAGCGAGAATCATGCTTTCTTCCTATGCCGAAGAATTTCATTGGGAAATGGACAATGACGTTGTTGAGGATTTTGTTCACCGCATATGTCAGCGTCATGCAGACACGCTGGATAAGTAGTTTATTCATATTTTTTGTTTGTTTTGGGCTCAATGCTCAGCGAAAGGAAGTGTTGCTTTTCGCTGATTCCATGTGTGCGCCGGGTTTACATGGCAGAGGTTATGTAAACGGAGGTGATACAAAGGCGGCTTCATTTATTGAAACAACATTTAGAACTATTGGACTTAGTCCGATTAACGGAACGTATAATCAAGATTTTAAATTTTCGGTTAATACATTTCCTGATTCTTGTCGCTTAACGATAGACACTTCAGA
>CAZLVX010000177.1:0-3794 GCA_964562965.1 uncultured Lishizhenia sp. | reverse complement strand
ACCAGATGGTGACGCAATTGGAAGTGCAGCAGCTTGTTATTTCTTCCTAAAGAAAATTGGAAAAAATCCAATAGTGTTGTTGCCCGATCAACCTTCAGACTATTTGCTTCCGTTTTTAAATGAGGTAAATTATAAAGTTTTCGAGAATTGCAACTTTGATGAAATCCAGGAAATAGTGGATATGGAGGCGTCTATCCATATGGATTATAATGATCCATCGCGAGTTGGTTCAGAAATGAGCTCAATTTTTGAAAAACTGAATGGTCCTTCGCTCATGATAGATCACCACCCAAATCCTTCTAATTTCACAAGTCATTCTATTTCTAAAATTTCGGCATCTTCAACCGCCGAACTTTTTTATGAAGTTTTAGAGCAGAATGAATTAGAAAATCTAGTTGACGTTAACTGTGCGCGTGGGATTTACTTGGGTATTATGACAGACACTGGTTCTTTTCGTTTTCCATCCGTTAGTGCAAATACGCATCATGTTTTAGAAAAATTATTGTCAATTGGAATAAATCATTTTGAAATCCACGAAGCAATTTATGATGAAAACAGTATGGATCGTTTGCAACTAAGAGGTTTTGCAATCGCCGAACGTTTGGAGATTTTACCTGCAATGCCGATAGGTATAATTAGACTGAGTAAGGAGGATCTAAGAAGGTTTAATTATAGAAAAGGAGATACAGAGGGATTAGTAAATGTCATATTATCCATTAAGGGAATCCAAATAGCCTTGTTTGCCAAAGAAAAAGAAGACGGAGTCAAATTGTCGTTTCGGTCGAAAGGAAATTATTTTGTCAATGATTTTGCATCCGAACATTTTAATGGTGGTGGTCATAAGTACGCAGCTGGTGGTGAATCTAAAGATAGTTTAGATGTAACCATTTCACGTTTCAAGTCGTTAGTACACGAGTTGTTATGAAAATCGGTTTATTTTTCTTTTTGTTTTCATGTCCTTTGTTCCTAATTTCTTGTCGCCCAGAAAAGAAAGAGCAGGAAAAAACAAATGAAGATTGGGGAAAGGAACATTCAGTAGATTTTAATCAAGAAATTAATGAGCGCGAGCAATTAGAAATATCTGCTTTTCTGAAACATCACCATTACTTAAATATGGATACGACATCTTCAGGTTTGAGGTATATGATTTATAAGAAAAATGGAGGTGTAAAAGTTAAAAGTGGAAACGAAGTTTCTGTCCAATTGAAAATTGAAAGACTAGACGGCACCTTGTGTTACCAAACAGATACAATCTCTGGATTTGAGCTCATTAAAATAGGTAAAAGCGAGGTAGAATCTGGAATACAAGAAGGCATTAAACTAATGAGAGAGGGAGAGGAGGCAAAATTTATTCTACCTAGTTATCTAGGTCATGGTTTATTAGGAGATCGTTATACCATTCCTCCTCAGGCCATACTTTATGTTGACGTTAAATTATTAGAAATAAAATGGTGGAATTGGGAACACCGCAATAAATTAACGTATGTGATTTCGCAAGTGAATCGTATTCGTAAAGAAAATACTGCCTTCCATAGTACCAATAACATTGATTTTTGCGAAATAGCTAATGAACAATTATTGGCATATCTGAAAACTGCCAACAATGGCAATAGAATCCTTTGCGTGACGAGCCTTGATGGCTATAATCGCCAAGGTGGATTTGTGAAGATTCCATTATGGAAAATCGGTAAAAATGAATGGGAAAGTTATCGTGTACACGATTTGATTTCGGGAGCAACTTATATCTGGAAAGGTGATACTAATTATGTGGAACTTGACCCAAATATTCTGCCTTTCCACTTATTCAGAATTGAAGATATTTGAGTTTTGTTATTAAATATAAGTAAAAACTGTGGCACACTGCAAAGGTGTGCCACAGTTTTTACAATGAATCCCTAATCAATAAATATGAATCATTTTCCTGTTGTCAGTTCCAACCTCTCTCCTACTCATTTAGCGGTTTTTGTTCAAGAAAAATACGATTTGAGTAATCATACTACTTGTAGTTTATTGAAAGCAGGCATTAATCATACTTATTTGATAAAAGATAATGGCCAACGATTCATTTTTAGGGTTTATAGCATTCATTGGCGAAGTACGGTTGAAATCTTAGAAGAAATCAGGCTACTAAATTTACTAAAATCCCACGCTATTTCGATTTCTTATCCAATTACTGATAAAGCGGATAACTATATTCAGACCATCAATGCTCCCGAAGGAGAGCGTTTGGCGGTCATGTTTTCGTATGCAGAGGGTGAAAAACTACTCAATTTTGATGAGCAAAACCACTTTAACATTGGCAGCTTGATGGCTCAAATTCATCAGGTTACCGAAAACTTGCATTTAGAAAGAGTGGAATATACTTCCAAGGTTTTAATTGGGAAGGTATTTGAGTACTTACCCAATTTTCTTTCAAGCAGTTGCGAAGAAATGGCTTCTATGAAGTCCACACAAGCGTATTTATCGGATGAATTTTCTAACGTAAATCTCAAAGAAATCAGAAAAGGCACAGTACATTTAGATATTTGGTTCGATAATCTCAATATCACAAAAGACGGAAAAATCACTATTTTCGCCTTTGATTTTTGTGGAGATGGCTGGCTGTGTATGGATATTGCCTATTATATTCTGCAATTACACAGCACCGAAAGAGACGAAACGCTTTGTAAATCAAAGATGGATAGTTTTTTGGCGGGATACGAATCAATTACGCCGATTTCGAAAGAAGAAAAACGACTATTACCCATGCTTGGCGTAAGCCTCTACTTCTTTTACATCGGTATTCAATGCCAGCGATTTGATAATTGGTCAAACACTTTTTTGAATGAAATGTATCTCAAACGCTTCATTAATTTACTCATAAAACGCTATTTTGATTTGAATAAATTGGGGCGATAAAATATTGGGCATTTTGCATAGTTACAGTTGTCAATAAGCAAAAACCCACACAAATTAAGCAAAAAGACAAAAGATACCTATCCTATGTCTTTTTGCTTATTGCCTTTTAAAATCTATCGAAAAAGGTAAGCATATCATCAGTTAATTCTTCACAACCTTTACCGAAACTAAAAAAGCCGTGTGCTGCTCCTTCATAAACTCTAAACTGTACATCTTTAAAAGTTTTACTAATATGTTCTGCCCAAATTTTTGATGAACGTAACAATTTATCATTTCCAGCTCCGACAATAAATAATGGAGGTAAGTGTTCAATGTGCTCAAAATCCATTGGGAACAATGGAATATTTGGAGTACTCGTATTTTCTACATACACTTTATTGAACAGTTGGGCACTCGGAAAACCGTCTTCCATCCAAGAATTTTTATCATTGACCCCAAATATATCTACTACACTTGTAATCTTTGGTAAGTCATTCGAATCAACAGAATCAAGAATTTTCAACAACTCAGGGTTTGACAAATAAATACCTAACATCATTGCCAAGTTTCCTCCAGCAGAGTCGCCAATCAAATGTATGGTGTTATATTCAGCGTAATTTTTCTTTATCCAAACCAATGCTTTCAACGACGAACGCAGTAAAAATGGATGCTGTTGCTCTGGAGCTAATGGATAGTTAAGGCTAAAAATTGGATAACCAGCATTTGAAAATTTCATCAATGGTTTTGAATAAAACTTACCTTTACTTCCTGCTACCCATGCCCCACCATGAATGTGTACAATCGCCAAACGATTCTTTATACTCGAATCGGGTGCTATGAAATCTAATGCTTCGTCTTTCAAATCCCCATAAGCAAACTCTTTTACTTTACCCGAAGGAAATTTTTTACCACCCATT
>CAZLVX010000176.1:1317-3812 GCA_964562965.1 uncultured Lishizhenia sp. | reverse complement strand
TCGATTGCTTCAATTCTATTGTTAACTTTCAATTTACGATAGGTGTTTTCAACATGTTTACGAATGGTACCATAGCTTATAAAGAGATTATCAGCAATCTGTTCATAGCTTAATCCTTTTGACAAGTGTTCTAACACTTCAATTTCTCGGTCGGTTAATCCATAATCTATAATTTCTTTTTTCGATTCTTCAGGAATTCCTGTTTTAATCATTGAAAGTGCTTTTTTTGCAATCAAAGGACTCATCGGTGCACCTCCTTCCAATGCTTCGTAAATTGAGCGATGAATTTTTTGAGGTAGCTCATCTTTCAAAAGATACCCGCTAGCACCTGCCATAATGGCGTTAAATAGATTTTGTTCGTCGTCAAAAACGGTACTCATAATAATTTTAATATTAGGCCATCTGTTTGTGATAAATGCAGTTGCTTCAATACCATTCATCTCAGGCATATTAATATCCATTATAATGACATCAATAGAGTGATTTTTCTGTAAATCTTGAATAATTTCCTTTCCCGTTGTTGCTCTTATTACTACTGTGAAATCAGAAGAAAGGAGTATTTTTTCCTCTAATGTTTCTGCAATTCGATTTATGTCTTCAACAATAGCAATTCGTATCATTCTTGTTAATTTGTAAAAATATATTATTTATTGAATACAAGGAAAAATCCTGCAGCCATATACATGTTCTTCAATTTACCTGAAGAGTGGATGTTATAGGTTATTCCTGGTCTAGCTCCAAATTCAAGTCTTAAACCTATTCCTAAAGGAGCGGTTGTATAGGATTCTACTAATAAACGCATTCCTAAATTTTTTATATCTGGTTTATTGGCAATGGTGTAATTTCCACCACCATTATCTGGCTTCCCCACAAGCGAAGTTTCAACACCAACAGCGGGCATATAAAGCACCTCTGCAAACACATCAGTTTTATTACGAACGGATTTTCGACCATATCGTTCTCCTGTAGAGGAATTTTGAGCGTTAATTACAAAGTTTTGAGTAATTGTTGCGTGAAAGCCCCCTGAGAAACGAATTCCAGAAAACGAAGTGGCAAAATTCATTGAGTTCACGGAATTTCCCGATTGGTCTTGAATTTGAAAAGTGGTATCGTACTTTTGGTTGTCGATGTAGTTATTTCGATAGAACCCCGCTGAACCAGTTACTCCAACTTTTCGAATAGTTCGCGCAGGAGCCATAATAAATGTCTCATCTGTAATTGTATAATTTCCTGAATTTGTACTGGTCTTTTTCAAAGAGACTCTAACATCTTCTTTTTGATCCTTCACTTGGAAGAAAAATGTTCCTCTTCCGCTTAATCCATAAAGTGATTTAGAAAATTCATTTATAGCATTTTCTCTTGGTCGATCCCATTTCTTATAGGCCTTTATATATTCACCAGATACAGCAAGGCGTTCGCCAATATTAACAGTACCTTGAAAATTATAAGCAGCTCGGTTATTATCCTTTAAAAAATCTGCATCGTAAAAAAAACCTGCCTTTGCATGAAAAAGAAAAGTTGGGTCATCTTTGACTATAGAGTAATTAATTTGTTGAGCCTTGAATCCCAAAAACAATGTACAAAAGATAAATGAAAGTGTAAGTTTTGTTTTCATATTTTAAGTTTAAATTTTTTATTTCGACAAAATTATTTCAGATTCAAGTGGTTAGCAATACGCATTGTTTCGTATTTATTCCTTCTTTGAAACATCAAATTTAAATCCCAACGTAAGCCCATATCTCTTTCCGGAAGATGGATTGGAACCATTGTTAATCAGCCAGTTGTAATCAAAACTAAGAAAGGCGCCCCATTTTGACATTAGTTCTGTTCTAAAATGAGCAAAATGAGGATAAGGATAAGAATGATCTGTATTCGGCGTTGAACTGTCTTTCATTCCAAATAATTTGATGTAAGAAAAAGCATAAGAAAAAGTTGTTTCTAGTAGAAAAGCTGACGAGAGTAAAAAACGACAATCAAGGGTGGGCCCTCCAGCAAGGTAATAACCTTGAGGCTCAGTGTTTTTTTCAATGCCTAATGAATCAATTTTATATCGACCGACATAGAGATAATCCCCAATGTTTAATCCAGCTGAAACTTGTGCTTTTCCATTGGATTTATTTAAATTAAATGAATGTTCAAACCAGCCAAAAATATTTGTAAATGTGGTTTCTTCCTTAGCATAGATATTACCTTTTCCATTGAACGTTCTTCCAAGTAGATACAAGATGTCTCCAAGTCCCTTGTTATACCAGCTGAATCGCCTTCCAAATTGGTTTGTTCGAATTGTTTTTAATTGAAAATCTAAGGTAAAAGCATTTAGCTTATGATTTTCTGGGTAAGGGGCTGAATTATTGGTAATTCTATTAAAAGATGGGTTAATACCGAGATAAGACTTGCCACTGTAAATTTCATCGAAATAGGCAAATTCAGCAATAGTTTGAGTAAAAGAGAGGCAAACAAATTGAAGAAATAAACTAGTAAAAAGCAATTTCATT
>CAZLVX010000176.1:715-1307 GCA_964562965.1 uncultured Lishizhenia sp. | reverse complement strand
TACTTGCTGATAGAAACCAACCTTGATAAGGTTTTTTCCCAAAGGTGCCACTATAACAAACCCCAAATCTTTTTCCGGTAATTTCTCTTTTGTCAGCTTGGTATAACCTACATCCTGCTCTAAAACCTAAAGGAGATTGTTTTATTAATTCTTTATCACTTGAGGAAATTGCAGCCTGGGTTTGAGTATCTTTAAAGGAGGAAACAGGTAAAATCAGAGCATCAGCAAAAAAGTCCCAATTACCAGAATACAGCGCTGTATTTTTTCCATTATAACTAATTTTTAAACTTGTTGAACGTTTAATTACCGCCCCAGCGTACAACCCAATATTTGTCATGTTTAAATCTTTAGAATCGTATTGCACTTCGAACTCATAAGGACTTGAACGATATAAAGCACCACCTTGTACTCCAAATTTATAGGAAACCGTTCCAGGAACCATTAGGTATTTGGTTAACGTATATCTTCCATCGTAACTTGTTTTTTCGCTGAGAACAACTCGAACATTTTCTGCGCGATCAAATTGCTTCAAAAAATAAGCAGCACCTGCTGAAGCCTCGAGATTACCAACATAATTTTTATTTACTAATCT
>CAZLVX010000176.1:0-705 GCA_964562965.1 uncultured Lishizhenia sp. | reverse complement strand
GTGGATATGCCAGAAATAAAAGGTAAAGATTTATATCCAGATCCTTCATTTAATAAAGATATATTTGAAATTGGTCCAATAGAAGTTTTAGAATTTGTCGAATATGAAATAGTTTCACACTCACTCTTTAAATAATAACTTTTTTGAATGTTAAATTGAGCTTCAAATCCACCTAGAATCTGTGCGTATCCCCATAGTCCAGCGTTAAATGATAAGTTGTCTGAATTTTTAAAATTAGCATCCATGTTCAATAAATCAAGGTTTAGCGAATACTTTGGAAAAATCGGTTGGTTGTGAGTAACCGTATAATTTATTTGTTGAGAGTAATAATTAGAACAAATTAAAACCCCAGCGATAAGTAGTACTTTTTTCATTTTTTTTTAGATGCAAAAATCGAATGAAAAGTGCTAATTTGAAATACGCAATGTTTCGTATTTTGGCAGTGTTGTAAAATATCAATTAGCAACCTATGTAACTTTAGGGTTGGAAATTAATATGATAAAATGTTAAATCGAATTTCATAGGATAATTTCTAGTACAAAAAAATGCATAGGTTTTTGTTTAAGATTTTTAATAAATGTGGAGCCGTCATGAAAAAAGTATGAATATAGAAATATAAATATGAGTGAATTAAAGTGTAAATAACAACATTTTACCATGAATTTGAGGGCGCAGGAACATTTTCAGTTGTGTTAATTGTTGAAA
>CAZLVX010000175.1:0-3834 GCA_964562965.1 uncultured Lishizhenia sp. | reverse complement strand
ATTTCACCTTTTCGCACCAATGATAAAATAGATAATAATAAAATAGGTTTATGTGGTGCGCCTCCATTTGTTGCAGAGCGCTTCAATTTTGAAAATTGAAATAAGTATTTTTGAATTTGTTCGTTGTTCATTTAACTATTCTACAATCTTTCTCGTAAAGTTGCTAAAAATTATCGAATTATCTTTTCATGAGTTGAATGCATTCCCCTCCTCAACCGCTGAATAGGCTTCAAATCGTTTAACCTGAATTTTTAGTTCATAAAGGTCTTTTTTGATTAACACGTTCAGTGTAGTATTCCAACTGACTTAAGTCATTCTGCACCAAATCGAATGCAATTTCATCTGCTTTTGCTTTTCCCTCGTTTAAAAGAAGTTTCATTATCATTACGGGCTGATAAACATGACTCATCCGCATCCGTTTACTCAAATACTCTTCTAATAAACGAAACTTATTCACCTGAACTTAATTTAATATGTTTTCTAAAATACTCCCTCAATTTTGCATCGCATACATACACATAAGTCCCGCGAATGCCACGGAGCATCAGGGTATGGTAAATATTTAAGATATAGCTTCGGAGTTTTTCTGGGTCATCAATTCCATGTTTTCCCTTTTTATCCTTGTAGTTTGCAGGAATAACCTCAATACGATTCGTGTTTTCATCATAGGTGATTTCTGTTCCGAAAATGAGTCCGGTGTAATTAAGGTCGTAGCCTTGCGTGGTATGAATGCATCCAACCTCCTGAAAAGCATTTGGACTGTTGATCCAATCTTCATTGGTACTGTTCCATTTCAAAGAAACTCCATCCAATTCAATATCGGGAACATCTGCTTTTTGTGACTTCCATTCCCACGAGTAACCAGACAATAAGCGACACAACCCAAATTCGTCCTCTTTTTCCCGCAAGGCAGTATACAAATCTGCAAGCGAATCAAAAAGCTTCAGCTCGTAATTTCTATTTTCAAAAGGGATGAAGGAAGCACTCGAACCATGAAGCAAATTATCTACAAAGGAAATGTAATCCGAACCACCTTTAACACGCATCTGCGATTGCAAACGGATTAATTTAGCGCTCCATTTCTTCTTACTGAAAACATCTTTGTTAATATCTGAAGGTTTGATGGATTGTCCCTCGTCGTAAAAAAGCACTTGGAAAGTGGACATTTTTAAAATCCAATCTAACTCGTTTCCTTCGTGTTTATCGAATCCAAGACGTGCATTGGTCTCGTCAAAACTTGCGAAATTGGTAATGTTCTTTCGTTGCCGCAAACGGTGTGCTTCGTCCACAATAAGAATGTCAAAATGTTCCTTTGCCGCCTCAGAAGGTCCAATAACCATTGAAGAACTCAAACCTTTAATTTGGCCAAATACTTTTTTAAGTGTTTTTCGCAAGGACGTCATGGGAACCACCAGGGCAATCTTTGGTTTTGGAATGTTTTTGTGGAAGTTTACCACATTCAAAATCTCTTCTGCATACACATGATCTGAATCGTCTATATGATGCGCTTGAATCTGTGTAGACAGCAATTTCATTAAATAAACAGCAAGAATTGTCTTACCAGTTCCTGCGCCACCTTCCACAAACAAGGTTTGTTTTCCCGGTAAATTAAGCGTTGTTAAAATTTGCAGAACAGATTCGTGTTGATCTGTAGTTAAGGCTTTATAGGGGCTGTATTTGAATAAATCCGAATTATCAATGCGCTGCAAAGGGTTCTTCGCATATTTTTCATTTAACAAAAAACTCCAAATCCGTTGAAATAATTGCTGATAATTTTTCCGTTGGTAATAATTATGATCCACCAAGCCAGAATTAGCATTTTGAAGTTTATAGCGACCATCTGAGCTCATGTATTTAATCAGTTCCGATTCTACATCCAACACCGCAGATTTATTAAACTTATCACAGCTTATCACCAATAAGTCTTTTAGACGCTGTCTTTCTGGATTGCTTAAATGCTGTTGCATTCTATTAATTGCATTCGTAGATTCACCCACATACGCCTCTCCAAGTTGATCATTTTTTATAATGTAAACAATTGGCCAAGCATTTTTCATGAACGAATTTAGGGTGTACTCCACCGCTCCTTCCTTTGTAAAAGCGTACTTGTTTATTTGTAACGAAGGTAGAAAGTCTTCCATGCTTTTTCTTCTTAATTGAAGTAAAATTGTCTACACGCCGCGTAGACAATCATAACTCATCATATTTCTTTGCGCTGCCTTTGGCTTTGTCAACAGGGTACTTTTCGTTGTTTTTGGCGATTTTTTCGAGCACAATTTCTTTCACGTCGAGTCCGTGTTTTTCAGCTAGTAGCAAGGCATAAGCAAACACATCGGCAAGTTCTTCTTTGATTTTGGCTTTATCCACTTCTTCAGAAGCAAGCACATCTTTCCATAGAAAAACTTCGTTCAGTTCTGCTGCCTCAATGGAGAGCGCAACCGCCAGATTTTTGGAATCGTGAAATTGCTGCCAATCCCTCGCGTCCCGAAATGCCACCAAGGCCTCCATAAGTTCACGGATTTCACTCATGCGCTAAAGATAGGATTTTTGGGAGAAATATGGATAATTTTTAATTGGCATTTATCACCCCTATCTTTCTCCTCAGACGGAGTTTTACACTCATCTGAGTCGTCAGACCCTCGTGGGGAGAAGTAAAATGTCTCTACGCTCAATCTGCACTTTTGCCACGGCAGACAAGCATGGGGAGAGATAAGAAAGATGAGCTATAGCGCTTTTTAGACTATGCGTTTTTAATTTTATTTATCTCCTCAGCTAATTCTGGGATATTATTTTGAATAATTCCCCAAATCATTTCTGGTTCAACTGAATCATAAGCATGTGAAATTATGTTTCGAAGTCCAATTATAAGTTTTGCTGAAGAAATGCTAATGGTTGGATCGATCTCTATAATCTTACGAATGGCTTCCCCAATAATTTCTAAATCTCTCAACTGCCCTTTGTAAAAGAATATCTGATTTAAAGGAATTAAAATTATTATTGGTTTTAATTTTTACAGATTCGATTTCCAGCATGACACTCTGAATATCTAGAATTAACTTTAATATTTTAAGCTGCATAAAGATCTACTTTTGAGCGATCTATTTCTTCAATAAGAATTGGATTTTTGAGTGATTTTTTGGAAATTAAATCAATTTTTTTACCAATTAAGTTTTCTAATTTTTCTAGGAAGGAGAAATAATTATTTGCGTAATCAAGAACATTAATTTCATCTGAAAATTGCACCAAGAAATCGATGTCACTTTCTTCATGCATTTCCTCTTTCACTGCCGATCCAAACAAAGCAATAGAAGTTACATTATGCGATTTGCACAACGCGATGATTTCATTCAGTTTATCTTCGACCAACCTTGTCATATTTTTGTTTCAAATATACAAAAAAATGGCATAGAACTTCATATCCATTGAAGCGTTGAGATAAAAAAACTAAGCGTCATTTTTGTAAATTATAGTGACTAATCAATGCATATTAATTAGGATAAAGAAATACCGGTAATCTTTAAATGGCATTTATCACCCCACTCTTTCTCCTCAGACGGAGTTTGACACTCATCTGAATCGTCAGACCCTCAGGGGAGAATTAAAATGTCTCTACGCTCAATCTGCACTTTTGACACACACGTCACGAATGGTGGGAATATAATCTAATCTGTCTATTCGGATTCGGAAATCGAGCCATTTTCTTCGAACAAGCTAGGGAAAATCATTTGGAGCTTTTGTCGCAGCTCAACGCTGTGATTGATGTCCTCGTAAAACGTAGGCAAGGATGCCAAAAATTCTTGTTTTAAACATATTCCCAGGTAAGACTTAGAGGGC
>CAZLVX010000174.1:0-3856 GCA_964562965.1 uncultured Lishizhenia sp. | reverse complement strand
TGGAAAGTGTTTATACCCACCCGAAATTATATTTTTAACGTTTAAGAGAAGAGTGCGCGTAAAGTTTTGACTTAAACGCTATTTAACGCTTTATTCACAAATATTAAAATTTCAATTATGAACGATCACAAGCTAGAAAAAGTCATGTTTCGCAAAAGAAAATTGACATTAATTAATTATTACGATCGTAATCGGAGATTATTCGCTTTTTTTCTATCGGTCGTCACATACTCCATTTTATTTACAAGTCAGCTCTCCGCTCAGGGAAAGGTTTACCAACGACCCGGTGATGATATGATGAGCGGAAGTTATCGCTTTGCATTCAATTATTTTAACAATGGCAATGAAATTGCTGTTTTCAATACAAGCACAACCGTTCAGGATGTATATTACACACAATGGACGGTATTAAAGACCGATTCACAAACGGGACAGATTTCCAGCCATGCCTTTGCTTGTGCTGAAGCTGACAATTTGGTTGATGTTATAACATATCCGGATAATTCATATTCAATAATCCTGTCATTTATTAATAGTCAATTTTTCATATTCAAATTTTCAGCGAGTAATCAATTGCTTTGGAAAAAAGCGATTGAAATACCAAATTTATACTTGTATAATGAGAATAAAGTCATTGATAATGGTCAGGGTGGGGTATTTATCATGATTTCCGATGCTAATTATGCCGGTATCATAAATTTAGAAAATAATGGAAACATTTTGTGGTCAAAAAAAATAAGTGGTTTTTCATCTAAATCACCTGGTTTTGCGCTTTGCAGGGGAAATAATGGCGGAGTAGTTGGGACCTTAAAGAACGATAGTTTTGAATGTATTTTTAGTTTGGATCAAAATGGTAATGAAATATGGAATAAAACCTTCTTGGATGAAGAGTACAGGTGGCCAAAAAAAATTATGCAAACCGAAGATGGAAATTACCTACTTGCAGGAGATATTAACATGTCACTTGCTTATTACCATAAAATTTCACCTTCTGGTGACATAATTTTTGCCAAAAAAATCATTCCATCGAGTGAGGATTTTTTGTTTGCAACATATACTTTTCAAGATTTAATTAGCGACAGTGTAGGTAATAATTTTATGATATGTTCTAATGGTTATAACAATGCACTGTGCGTTATTAACCCTTCACATCAGATCACTCAAAATATCATTTTAACGAATTCACATTCTTCAGCCAATTTTGCTCAAAACGCACAAAAATTTGGAATTAGAACGAATGTCTTTAGTGAACAAGGATACACATATGCCATGACTATGGAGGTCGACGAAGTATTTTCAAATACCTGCGCTTCCACAAATATTGATGCGTACACCATTATTGATGACATCGAGCTACTCAATGCTACTCAAGTCACAGGAGTTAATAGTGACAATCTTACGGTCAATATTATGCCGAGTCCAATGTTTTTGCAGCTACCTCCTAATACAATTGATATTAATAATTACTGCAATTTTGCCCAACTGTCTGAGACAAATGACATTGGTATTGTCAATATTTTTCCAAATCCCGCTTCAGAAACCCTTACCATTTCACTCCCCGAAAACGCGTCAACAACCGATTGTATTCTATTCGACAATTTAGGAAAAGAAGTGAGGCGATTTAGTATTTCTGGAGGGGAGAATATGGTAAATGTCTCAACGTTGGAAACTGGAAGTTACCTGGTGAAAATCGGAACACAGCTACAAAAAATCATGAAATACTAAAATATGAAGTACTTAATTTTACTTTGTGTAAGTTTTGTATTAATTACTACAACGTATTCTCAATCAAATTTGACATGGTCAAAAGACTTTTCAACCGGACTTGATAATTATTATTCGAAATTCCCAAGTATTCGTGCAGAAGCTGACACCTTAGAGGTAATTGGTCGAAAAAATACCCCAAACGGACAACGACTTTTAATTGTCAAATACAATCTTTTGGGCGACACTATTTCGACAAAAACATACGGAAATGACTTAGTTTTAAACAATGAAATCATTGACTATAAACTTGATTCACTGGATAATATCTACATCTTGAACAAGGAAAAAATTGGGTTTTACAAAGCGAAAATTGTACTGCAAAAATATTCATTGAACGGAGATTTAATCTGGGTAGAGCAAGTTCAAAGCCTCTCTGATACGTCCTATACACCTTGTTCGTTGGGTTTTATTAATGATTCTACTTTATTTTTTAATGCATATAAAGAATATGATTATCCACTAACTCCCAGTGATGTAATCAATACAACTTCGCTTTCTCAATTATTTGCTTTTCATTCTGATGGAACCCAATTATGGAAAAGAGAATTTAATCCTTCAACAGAAATAAGTTGGTTTGCATATGATGTTTTCGTTCACAATAACATGGCATTTTTATTCGGAAATAATGTAACTGGAAATCTTCGTTTAGTTAAGGTTGATATTAACAATAATCTTTCTACTACTTCATGTAATGGAATTTTGAATGGGATTAATGATGTTCAACTTTCTCCTGACAACAATCTCATCATAACGGCTTGGACAAGCTACAGAATTTCAAAAGTTGATTTAAATGGAGCATTAATTTGGTCACAGCTATATCCCACCAATTTGCCGAGCAATGTGTCGGGAGATGAAGCGAAAGCCACCATTCAGGATTCATTAGGTAATTTTTATGTAACTGGAAGACATTACGGCTTGAACTATGGAACTTCAAGTTACACCAATGCAGATATCCTAACCTTGAAATATGACAGTAGTGGTAATTTGATTTGGCAAAATAGATATGAGTATGGTATTAACAACGCAGACATTGCAAACACGCTCATTCTTAAGAATGGACAAGTTTATGTAGGAGGAAATAGCCAGCGTTTAGGAGTTGGGACAGATTACGACTATGTTGTTTTAAAAATAGATGCGTCAACTGGTTTATCAACAGGTGTTTACAGATACAATGGCCTTGCAAATGGAGATGATGCTGTTTCCTCTTTGTGCGTTTTTGATAACGGAAGTGTAGCTTTGACAGGTTTGAGTTACATGGATACTCAATTTGGCTGGACCACTCAATACCTTAAGGATGTAACGCTGTCTGTTCCTGCGCTTGAGGAAGAAAGCAAATTATTAATTTTCCCTAACCCTACCTCAGAGACAATTACCATTTCTTTTGAAAATGAAAATAATGGACACAAAACTTGTTCTTTAGTAGACGCAAGTGGAAGAGAGTTTAAAACATTCAAACTAACAGGAGCTGACACGCACATGGATATCTCAGAACTAAACCAAGGAATTTATTTTATTAAAATTGGAAATTGGGTGGAGAAAATTATTGTGAAATGAAATCACTTTAATTAGTTAACTTTAAATAAAATAGTGTGAAATTGTCATGTAAATAAGTTTGTGTTAGCACTTATGAAAATTTAATGGCGATTCACTAGATGGCTGCTAAAGCGGTCCAAATGACCTTTAAAAAATAAATTATTTACATATGAAAAAAAATATTCTTTTGCTTTTGTTGTTTGTGATGTTATCAAAACAATCGTTTTCTCAAACGTTTTTAACCAACGGACAAGTTTATGACTTCAATGTTGGTGATGTAGTTCAAGGTAGGTATTTGGCTTACAGTCCAGGCGGAGGCGGCCCACCAACCTATGAAACAAGAACGATTCTGGGAAAAGAGCTCGCAGCAAGTTTAGATACGATAAGATACACGGTCAAAAGAGATTTTTACACCCCTCCTCCTTGTCAAACTTGTAGCCCTACATTTAGTCATGATACAATTATTCAAACAGTAACCAATTTAACATTACCTGCAGGGCATAATAATGCAACAGACTGTTATTCATTGCGAGACACCTTGTATTTAGATACTTGT
>CAZLVX010000173.1:0-3868 GCA_964562965.1 uncultured Lishizhenia sp. | reverse complement strand
TGGTGGATGCATCAGGTAAAGTAATCGAGCAACGCACCATCGACGTGAAAGAAGGTATCAACTTGTTTGTGATCAACCAAGAGTTGAATCCCGGAATCTATTTCTTGAACATCACCAATGGCGCGAAGTCAACACAAATACTCAGACACGCTGTGAAATAAATTCTAACCTACTACACAGCAAAACGGCTAGGGAAACCTAGCCGTTTTTTGTTTTGCTTCTGCTGCTGTTGCGCAGGATTTCAAATCCTGCGCAACAGTCAAATAGAAATCCCGCGCAACAGCCAAGGAGAAATCCTGCGCAACAGCCAAGGAGAAATCCTGCGCAATAGTCAAGCAGAATTAATAGTTACAATATTAACATCGCGTCACCGTAAGAGTAAAAGCGGTATTTTTCCCTAATAGCTTCGTGGTAGGCCTGCATCATCAACTCATGTCCGCAGAACGATGAAATCATCATCAACAAGGTAGAAAGCGGTGTGTGAAAATTTGTCACCAAGCAATCTGCTACACTAAAATCATACGGAGGAAAAATGAACTTATTCGTCCATCCGTCGAACGGTTTTAAATACCCTTCAGTAGAAACAGAAGTTTCAATTGCACGCATAGTAGTGGTGCCAATTGCACATACACGTCGGTTATTTCGTTTGGCCTCATTTACTGCCTCGGCAGCACTTTCTGGAATAATTACTTGCTCAGAATCCATTTTATGCTTGGTCAGGTCTTCTACTTCAACAGAGCGAAAAGAGCCAAGACCCACATGTAAGGTTAACTCGGCGAAGTTTATTCCTTTCAATTCCAAACGCTTCAAAAGTTCCCTAGAAAAATGTAATCCTGCAGTCGGTGCTGCTACAGCCCCTTCCACTTTCGCATAAATCGTTTGGTAACGTTGCTCATCTTCTGGTTCAACTTCTCTCTCAATATATTTTGGAATAGGAGTTTCTCCTAATTCTGTAATTTTTGCCTTGAAGTCTTCATAAGGACCGTCGAATAAAAACCGCAGCGTTCTTCCTCTGGAAGTTGTATTATCGATAACTTCCGCTACAAGCGAATCGTCTTCACCAAAATATAATTTATTTCCGATGCGAATTTTTCGTGCAGGATCAACCAAAACATCCCAAAGTAAACTTTCGCGGTTCAATTCGCGCAAAAGAAATACTTCAATTTTAGCACCTGTTTTCTCTTTATTTCCATACATTCTAGCAGGAAATACTTGAGAATTGTTCAAAATCATCACGTCTCCGTCATCGAAATAATTGATAATATCTTTGAACAATTTATGCTCAATTTGTCCAGTGGCACGGTGAATGACCATTAGGCGGGATTCGTCGCGATGTTCAGTGGGATATTTGGCAATTAATTCAGGGGGAAGGTCGAAGCTAAACTCCGATAATTTCATTTTGCTCATATGCGTTTTTAAAAGTAAGAGGGCAAAGATACAACATCAACCTAGCGCTTGTCAAGTATTTGAGTGTATTTCTTTCGTATCGAGCATTTTTGGTGATGTAAATCAGGTTTTTCGCTGATTTAGCTCCTGTTTTTACTTGCCTATTCTATTCAACTTTGATGAATAAAATAAGTTGTTATGGAAGCAAAAAATGTTACAGAATCAGAGTTCAATAGATTTGGATTAATTGCCGCAATTTTAACGATTGTGGGATGTATGGGTGGTTTTGCCGTTGGTCTTGGCGCTATAGAAAGCACTATTGCATTAATAATTATTGTAATTCCCACTATGCTTACCTTGAGTTTGCTCTTGGCGGTTGCTCCAATGAAATGGATATTAAATGCTGCCGGAGCGTGTCTGGCAATTGATGCGATGTTTATTGTGTATTACCTTTTAAATTAAGAATTCTAAGTAAATCGCTACCTTGGTATTTTGAGTACTTGACCAGGTCGAATGGTGTTGCTTCTTAGTCCGTTGGCTTTTTTAATTTTAGTAACGGTAGTTCTATGTCTATCAGCAATTTCTGAAAGTGTGTCACCTGATCGCACCTTGTAGTATTTATAACTAGCCTTAGGTGTGGTTTTTTTTGGTTTTGGTTGAACAGGCTCAACTTCGATGTTTTGAGTCGAATCCACCACCACTTGGGAGGTGTCGAGATAACTTTTTCCGATAAGCACTTTGGGAATGTTGGCTGAATTCCTAGCAAAACTCAGTGTTTGTTCAATACTGAGCGCAAGAAGTTCACCTTTTTTCTCGTAACCTTTGTTTGTTAAATGAATACCGTCAGTTAAGGCATACCCTTCTTTTGCCCAATCACGAATGGTATTTTTTCCTCCGGAAACATCATAAAAATTCCAGAACATACAGTCGTTTTCCCGCGCCATGGTATCCATTAAATCGCGAAACGTCGTACATGCATCAATTACCCGTTTTTTAAAGTACAAATCTTGTGTGCTCGTTAAAACAATTAATATTTCAGGATTTTGCTTCCTTAATTTTTCAATTGCTTTTTTCACTTGACTTTCAAGTTTAGGATCAATGGTATTGTAGTAAACGATATCATTCGTGCCAAAATCTAAAACAGCAACATCTGGTTTAAGCACGTCAGCCTGCATTTCGTATTTATCGAATACAAGAAACGAACGATATGCCGCAGATCCTACGCCTGCAGGATGATAGACTAAACCTCTATTCTCGGATTTCTCAATAGATAATCCATAAAAACGAAAGCGTGAACCTCCGGTTGATTTTACTTTTAAAACGATATCTCGAATCGTATCCGCAAAGTTAAATTGCAAACCAAAAGGAGTGTAGGTCAAGCCATGATTTTCATTTATTTGTACTGTATCAATTTGAATTAGCACATCCCGTGTAATAGAATCGTTTTCAAAAAACACGTAAATTTTATGATCGCTTGCTTGAATTGGTTTCTTGAGTTCAAACTTCAAACTTGCCGCAGGATCAACAGATTCTACAGTCATTCCACAAAACCCTACAGGCAGAGCGCTCGATCTTCCTTGGTAACTTTTTCTCGACGTCCACTTTCCTGTGTACGAGGTATTATAAACGATGGACCCGTATGTATTTGCAGCTTTGTAACTAAATAAATATCCTAAACCACCGTCTCCAAACTTCTCTTGAAGGATATTTCTAGCCACCGCGATAGGTTTTCCGGCTTGGATGTGACTTCCTCCAAAATGTACAAAAACCACTTTTTCGTTCGTAATATTGTCGAAATGGCGTAAGAATTTTGCTCCTATATCGGGATTATGGTATTGGAAGTATGCAAAGGAGGTGTCAATTTTGAGCGCATCAGGAGATGGACTTCCTTGCCCAAATACAAGTAAGCCGAGAAAACAACAACTTAAGACAAGTGCTAATCTCATGGAATGCTATCAGTTATTACCGTTGTTGAATCAACTACTGGTTTTGGTTTTGGCGGAATATAAACTCCACTTTGAGTTCCCAATCGCCGCATCATATTTACGGTATTCGGATTCATGACGTGATTCATTCCCGGCGCAAAAATTAGGTCATTAATTTTATTAGTTCTAATAATTTCAATCAAATTTTGCTTAGAATAGCGAAGGTCTACCACCCATAATTCCTCGTAATGACTGATTAAGAATACGGAGAATGCATTCCCCATTGAATTTTTAATAACAACAGCTTTACGACCATTTTTCACATTCGTGGTAATTTTCATCAACGGCCTGTCTCCACCGAGGAAAGTAGAATAAGTGGCTCCACCGGAACAACCGTGCTCAAAAACCTTTGCGGCACTTCCTTTGAATCCGAATTCGCCATAGCGAATGGCAGTTGTTTGAACTTTGGGGATGTAATAGTCCATGACGTCTGGATTTTCTTTCACAGATGGATCCTGCGTCATTTGATACATGGTGCCCAAGAAATTTGTTTTGGT
>CAZLVX010000172.1:0-3870 GCA_964562965.1 uncultured Lishizhenia sp. | reverse complement strand
CTTTTTGAGGTCTGTATCCAAGAGCTAAACATAACCGATGCAGACATGGACAATCCATTTATGGCAACACTCACTTTTCCGCGATAAGTTCTAAGCGAAAAGCGGGTATTGTTGTCGTAAAAAAGCTGACAATTGGTGCCATTCGGGCTTTCAATATACGCCCATTCTTTGGCAACTAAAGTATCACTTGGGAAACGCTTTAGGTAATTACGGTAGCGGTATTTTGTCCACCAACCGATTGATGAAAATCGATCTTTTTCTGAACGAATGAAATCGTAGCGCTCTCTTTTGTCGCTAGAAGCTGTGTCCAAATAATTAATCAAATAATTCTTTACAGAAACATAACCGCCCGAATTTCCGCGCAAATCAATAAAAATATGTGGAGATTTTTTTTCTCTTACCTCACTAAAAAATTCATCCAGGAAACGCCTCATCCCATTGTTGCTTTTTGCCGAAAAAGAACCAAGTTGTAAACACGCTGTACCAGATGAATCAAACCAATATGAAACAGATTCTCTTTGATTCCACTCTTTGTCAAAAAGTACAGTGCGTAAAGGAGCACTTTGAAGTCTCTTCTGAATGGTGTCGCCAGAAAAGTCAACAAGCTGCATAGTAAAGTATTCCTTGTTTTGTAAATTGTATGCGCTGAAAATACGAGAAATAAGTTTTAGGGCCATTTGATGATTTGCCTCTAACGCCATTCCTTCTTGAAAAGCAAACAATTTCGCTTTTTCATGTAAAATGGTCAAAGGAATACCATCGACACTCAAGCATTCCATTCCGCGAGGAACGATATCTCGATAACATTTTTGCATGTAGTACCTTCCATTAACTTGTTCCAGGAAAAAGGGAAAAACTTTTTTTATATCGGAGAATTGTGTCAACACGAGAGGGCTAATGTTTGTGTGCGAATCTTGAATGCCTTGCAACAAATGACTTAAAATTTCAACAAAATCAATTGTTTTTAGTGGTTTTTTACATTTAACAAGAGCAACTTCAAAAAGGCTATCTACTTGTTCTTTTCGGGTGTAATAAGATACGTTTGGATGAATAGAAACTAATTTTTCTTTAATTTCTTTAATATCCTCTTGCATGCAATGAACATCGAGCAATTCGTCACTGGAACGCATATAAATAGGTTTATGTGTACCACATAATTTTTGACCGTTTACCACGCTACAATAGCAAATTGCTTGAATCAAAAGAAACCAATAAGTCACATGTTTAAGAATCATTACCTTTGTGTATGTTCAAAAGTAACTTATTCATTTTGATTTCTACGGGCTTCCTTTTTTTTTCGTGTGAAGAAAATAACAAAGACCCTCAGTTCTGCGAGTGTTTAGCTATTAGTAAATCGTTAAATGAGCAAAATCAAAAACTTATTGAAAACCCTTCGAAACGAGAGAGTATTCTTCAAGAATTAAAAAAACTAGTTTCAGAAAAAAGGCGAATATGTGAGCCATATGAGCAAATGGTTGGAGAAGAAATGATTGCGCGCGAAAAAGCATGTAATTAAAACATTTTTTTCATACATTCGTTTTTCAATCACCACCTACTCACTATGAAAACAGTGCTCATTGCCGGAGGTACTGGTTTAATTGGCAGTACTCTCTCCAACCTTCTAAATCAAAAAGGTTATAAAGTTTACAAGCTTACGCGTAAAGCAAAAAAACGAGGACATATTTATTGGAATCCTTATGTTCAAACGATTGAAGGAAGAAATCTCGGTAAAATAAATATTATCATCAATCTTGTTGGAGCTAATATTGGAGAAAAAAAATGGACCGACAAAAGGAAAAAAGAATTACTTGAATCTAGGGTGAATACCACACGCTATTTATTCAATATTAGAACGAATTTTCCGAATCTTGAGTACTATATTGGGGCTTCAGGAATCAACTGTTATGGAATGGAACCTGTTTCTACACCTCATGTGGAGTCAGATCCTTATGGTCCGGATTACCTATCTCAATTGGTAAAATCATGGGAAGAAACTTCAACCCTATTTCAACAACATTATCCTGCCTCTATTTTGCGAATTGCTTCTGTATTAGATAAAAATGGGGGTGTAATTTCAAAAATGAAGCTGCCTGTATGGTTTGGTTTAGGGTCTCCAATGGGTAGTGGTGAACAATTAATGCCCTGGATTCATGTAGAAGATTTATGCGAGATGATTATCCACTGTATCGAAAACAAGTTGAATGGCACTTACAATGCAGTTGCTTCCTGTGATCCAAATAAGGAGGTAATGCGCGCACTAGCGAAAGCAATGCATAGACCTTTTTTCATGCCTAAGGTTCCCGCACAACTTTTTAAATGGCTGTACGGTGAAATGTCAGTGTTAATATTGGGAAGTGTGAACGCCTCAAATGAGAAGATAAAAGCCACGGGTTTTAATTTTAGGTATCCTAAAATTCAAGCGGCTGTTAAACAATTATTAAGCAAAAAATAACAGCACGAAACTAACACTTAATCGGTTAAAAACTTTGAATAAAAATAAAGTTTTACGGAGTTAAAAGTGTGTATCTTTCAACTAAACATTTTGAATGGGGAAGAAAGATAAAATTTTTGTGTTAGACACATCCGTGCTTTTACACGATCACGACGCAATCACCAATTTTGAAGATAATTTTGTAGGAATACCCATTACGGTATTGGAAGAATTGGATAAATTCAAACTAGGAAATGATACCAAGAATTTCAGTGCGCGAGAAGTAATTCGCTTTATTGATAAATTATCGGGCAGTGGTTCACTTCAAGAATGGATTTCAATTGGAAAAGGACTTGGAAAGCTTCGTGTTATTATGGAGACTGATCCGAAGCAGTTAAACGCCGAACAAATTTATTCCTCGGGAAAGAATGACCATAAAATAATTAATGCTGCCCTTCATTTGATGGAGCAAGAGCCTAAAAAAACAGTCGTATTAGTTACCAAAGACATCAATTTAAGAATTAAAGCGAAAGCCCTAGGAGTAACTGCAGAAGATTACGAAACGGGAAAGGTTACTATTCACGATCAAGACACGAGCTCTTATGCCATTGACGGGGTAGATTCTGAGGTAATACGCGAGATTTTTACTAAAGGACATATCGAAGAGCAAGGACTTTTAGGAAATAAAAAAGCAGTGAATGGCTATTATATCTTAAAAAATGGCAAGTCTTCTTCTTTGGCTTTCTATAATCACTTAACTGATCAGATTCAGCGTATTGAGAAGGAATTTGTGTATGGTATAAAACCAAAAAATGCAGAACAAGCATTTGCGCTACATGCCTTAATGAATCCTGAAGTTAAATTGGTAGCGCTACAAGGTGTTGCAGGAACAGGTAAAACTCTATTGGCTTTGGCGTCGGCCTTAGAACAGCACAAACAATTCAATCAAACAATTCTGGCACGACCTATTGTACCCCTTTCCAATAAAGATATTGGTTTTTTGCCTGGCGATGCTAACGATAAAATAGGGCCTTATATGGAACCTTTATGGGATAATCTAAAATTTATAAAATCCCAATTTGGCGAGAATGAGAAAAAACACAAGGCAATTCTTGAAATGCAAGAATCTGGGAAGATCATCATAACACCTTTGGCATTTATTAGGGGAAGAAGTTTATCCAACATAATGTTCATTATTGACGAAGCACAGAACTTGACTCCTCATGAGGTAAAGACGGTTATAACGCGTGCAGGGGAAAACACGAAAATTGTTTTTACGGGTGATGTACATCAAATAGACACCCCATATTTGGACGAAAACTCCAATGGCTTAGCGTATTTAATTGATCGCTTGAAAGGTCAAAAGCTTTTTACACATGTAAAACTAGAAAAAGGCGAACGCTCAGAACTAGCAAATTTGGCTAATGACTTATTATAGA
>CAZLVX010000171.1:0-3894 GCA_964562965.1 uncultured Lishizhenia sp. | reverse complement strand
AAGATTTACGTGCCGACAGACAACCTGAGTTTACTCAAATTGACTGCGAAATGGCATTTGTGGAACAAGAAGATGTATTAAACACCTTTGAAGGGTTGATCAAACATTTATTCAAAACGGTTCGTGGCGTTGAGTTTGAAGGTGCTTTCCCAAGAATGACTTACGCCGAAGCAATGGAAAAATACGGTTCGGATAAACCAGACATTCGTTTCGGAATGGAATTCGTGGATTTAACCAAAGAAGCGCAAGGAAAAGATTTCGTGGTTTTTGATAGCTCAGAAATCGTTTTAGGAATAAATGCAAGCCAATGTGCTGAATTCACCAGAAAACAAATAGACGAATTAACCGAGTGGGTGAAACGCCCACAAATCGGAGCGAAAGGCCTGGTTTATTTGCGCTACAACGCAGACGGAACTTACAAATCTTCTGTGGATAAATTCTATTCAGAGGCGGATTTGAAAGTGTGGGCAGAAAAAGCCAACATGCAACCGGGTGACCTTTTGTTGTTGCTTTCAGGCGAAACGGATAAAACGCGCAAACAATTGAACGAATTGCGTTTGCATTTAGGAAATCAATTAGGATTGCGTAATCCGGATGTGTTTAAACCTTTGTGGGTATTGGATTTTCCGTTATTAGAATGGGATGAGGAAAATGGACGTTTCCACGCCATGCACCACCCGTTTACGTCTCCAAAACCTGAAGATTTTCATTTAATTTATTCCGAACCCGGAAAAGTACGCGCGAATGCTTATGATTTAGCCATGAACGGCGTAGAATTGGGAGGTGGTTCAATTCGTATTCACGACAAAGCGTTGCAAGCACAAATGTTTGATTTATTAGGTTTCACAAAAGAAGAAGCACAAGCACAATTCGGTTTCTTGATGAACGCCTTCGAGTACGGTGCACCACCACACGGAGGTTTGGCATTCGGTTTGGATCGTTTGGTTGCAACCATGGGCGGTTCCGAATCGATTCGTGATTACATAGCTTTCCCAAAAAATAACAGCGGCCGCGACACCATGATTGACGCACCTTCGCCTCTAGATGAAAAGCAGTTGAAGGAGTTGGGGATTCGGTTGAATAAATAAGTTTTAATTATAGAAATATAAGCAACTAAGCCATGGTATTCGACTTATGATGAAATACATCAGAAGGGATTAGTATAATTTGTTGAAAGTAAACTTGAGAACAATTCTTGTAATTTGTATTAATAGTACTGATCGCCAAATGTTAAATTATCATTATTTTTTAAAAAGCACTTTCACTTACACATTTTAATGTGTTATTTTTGCAGATGAATTAAATTTCTTCGAATTATTTTTAAGTGGAAACTCTTTGATGCTTTCATTTAAAATTAATTTCAACTGAAGAGCGATTTTGTATTAATTGTGTTGTTGTGAAATTATATTTATCGTTATTTCTTATAGTTGTTAGTAGCTTTTCCTGTCTTTATAGGCTTGGGGCTCAAGAGTTGTATTCTAATCCCATTACTGGAACAAATCCCAATCTTTCAAATCCATACACAATAGGTCAATCAGTTGCAACAGGACTGACTGTTTCAGGAATTGGCAGGGGAGCGGGAATAAGTTCAAGGAATTTAAATGATGGATATAATGCACGAAATTGGACTACAAGTACTAACATTGACATAAATGACTATTATGAGTGGCAATTAACTCCAGCTCAATGTAAAGTTCTGAATTTTCAGCAATTAAATTTAGTTTTACAGTTGCACAGTGTTAATTCTCCAACTAGGGTGCAACTTCGAAGTAGCATTGATAATTATTCAGCACCAATAAAAATAGACTCATTCACGACAGCTACTTCCCATAATCTTCAATATGACTTAACATCATTAACGAATATTTCACAAGTAATAACGTTTCGACTATACGGTTATCGTGCATCGAATTCCAACGGAGAGATGAGCGTAAATAGTTTTTCTTTCACTGGTACTACAGGAAACTTAGTAACCGCAGACGCCGGTGTGGATAGAAATATTTGTGCGGGAGAGTCGGTTACATTGACAGCGTCAGGTGGTTTATCATACAGTTGGTCAAGTGGTCAAAATTCTGCAACAATTTCTGTTATTCCAAGTTCAACAACCACATATACTGTAACAGCAATGCAAGGCGTTTGCTCTGCGACAGACAATGTACTCGTAACAGTTAATACACCAACAATTCCTTATTCTATTAGCAATAAGGTATATTACATCTGGCGGGGCGCATCAAGTTCTAGTTTTAATTTAGCATCTAATTGGGTAAAGTTCAATGGTAGTGTTTTTACACCTGCAAATCAAACTCCATCAATTTCCGATGATGTTATTATTCCTTCTGGAACATGTGTTAATAATCCTGTAGTGATTTCAACCAATGCTCAAGTTGACTCGTTGATTTTGCTTTCAGGAGCAGCGTTGTCAGTCAATGGAGGTAGTTCCGTTGTGACCAATAATGACGTAATGGTATATAGCGGAGCTTCTCTCAATTTCGACCAATCAGGATCTACTCTAGAAATAAAAAATGGTAGTTTGAAATTTCTAGGCAATGCTAATTTTATTCCCGGAAATTCCACAATCAGATTGCGTTCAACAGCCTCTCAAATTGAAGCACACACTCTTTTAGCGCAAAGTTCATTGAATAATGTATTTTACAATTTGGAGTTTTTAGCTGGGGGTAGTGCTGGGATTTCGGATTTTACATTGGGAAGCCATATCGAAGTTAGGAATGAGCTTAAGGTAGTCGGTGGTAATTTTAAATTGAATAATTATTCTGTTAATCTTGGAAATACTGGTTTTATTACAGAAGGATACAACGGAAGTAAAATATATGATATTGGAACGGGGTTTATTCAAGCCAACGGAATAATCAGCGACAATGGGATTTCAAAAAATCTGGGTAGTTTAGGTTTGTCAATTCTCGCTGCACCAAATAAGCCTCTTGGAAATGTTGTTGTAAAAAGATTTCACAAGGCCGTGGATGGATTTATCAACGACAATTTTGACCCGAGTATTAGTCGTTATTTTGATGTTGTCCCTGAATTTAATGGCGGTGTGGGAAACACGTATCCTGATGGTTTAAATGCAACAGTTTCATTTAACTACAAAACAGCTGATTTAAATAATCAACAAGCAAATGAACCTATGTTTTCTTTGTATCGTAAGGGACAGGGTGAATCTCAATGGCAATTATTGGGAGGGAGTGTGGATACTTCAGCTAATACTATAACGTATTCAGGCTTTCCAAAATTTTCTATTGTTACGGTAGGTGCATCTTCAGTGCCACTTCCAGTTGAACTCCTTTCTTTTTCAGGGACATGTGATGAAAACAAAACGCATTTAAAATGGCAAACTGCATCCGAGTTCAATAGTTCACATTTCGATTTACAAAGATCAAGGGATGGAAACGAATGGCAAACTATCGCTCAACTTCCTTCTGCAGGAATAAGTAATGAGGTATTAGAATACAGTTTTTTTGATGAAGACGTTCAAAATAATACGATGTATTACCGATTGAATCAAGTGGATTTAGACGGTAAAGAAACTGTTTATAATCCAATTAAGATCGCTTGCGAAGGACAGGGAAATCTCTTTCTTTCATACCCTAATCCGGGAGGAAAGAATTTCCAAGTAATCTTGAAAGACAATCGTTTTGAGGGAAATGTAATTTTAACCATACATGATTCGAATGGATCTGAAGCGCTTTCAAAGTTAATTTACGTTCAGGATGGTATCAATATATTTCCAATTGAGTCTAATTTTAAAAGCGGAATATACTTAATTCGCATTCAATCTGAAACAGGACAATCGCAAACGATGAAACATAGTGTAAATTAGTCAAGAATTAATTGACTATAAGAGCTATCATTCAATTGAAAAGAAATTATCTTATCATG
>CAZLVX010000170.1:0-3924 GCA_964562965.1 uncultured Lishizhenia sp. | reverse complement strand
GATGTGATACATGACCTTTTGGAAAAAACGGGGAATGTATTCACAGAAAGACGGCACGTTAAAAGTTTTTTATATCAACAAAGATGTAAGTGGTATTTTTATGGATCATTTTTTGTTGTATTTTTAAAGTTTAAGCGTTTTTTTTTGATATCCATTATTAATTACTAAAATCTTAAGTTATGAAAAACATCTTTATTTTGATTTTTGGATTCTCCTTTATGTTCAGTATGTCTTCGTATGGGCAATCTCCAACCAAAGATTCTACAAATGTAAAATGGATAACGAGTTTTGGCTCGGATGGACGATTTGTAGCGCATCCTGCTAATTGGAAAACTAGTTTTGGTGCGGACGGTAGAATAATTGCTTACCCAGCTGATTGGACTACAAGTTTTGGTTCAGATGGTAGAATTATTGCTTACCCTAAATCATGGAGAACCAGTTTTGGATCTGATGGACGTATTATTGCTTATCCAAAATCATGGAAAACTGAAATTGGTTCAGATGGTAGAATTGTAGCATTTCCTGCAAGTGCAAACGTTACAATGGGAAGTGATGGAAGAATAGTAAGTACAACCGAAGAGATGGAAGTATATTTATCTTATCTTCTTATAAATAGGGAATAAATACTTAAGTTATTAGTGAAGCTGACAGAAGGTATATCTATAAAATATGGTATTTTCTCTTCTTTCATTTTCATTAGAAGGAAAAAAAGCAATTTCAATAAGAGTATTGAAATAAGGTAATGAAATGATTTGGTCTAAAAAAAATACTATATAGATTTTTTAAACAATTCGGTTCTATAAAGTTAAAATTATTTGCTCCAAATTATTATTGTTCCGAAGTATGATTTAAGAGATGTCGCCATGACAGTTGTTAGTTGCTGCTTTACTTGTCAACGGATAATAGTAATTTTTTTAGTCAAATAATTTTTGCCGTCCGAAATTGTCACAAAATAAAGACCTGAAACAGTAAGTTCAAAATTGAATGAATTTGAATTTGGGCTTTCGGAAATAATTTTTTCGCCCCAAGAATTTCTAATCGTTATTTCACTTATCCTATCTGCATAGGAAACGTTAGTTGAACCATTTGAAGGATTTGGATAAAGTTGAAAACTTGCATCTTGATAGTTTTCATTTATGAAAGCTGAAGAAATTTTTGTAGTATCTTTCATTCGTGCAATTAAAATATCTCCAAATAAAACATTAGCAATGCTAAAGTTATCAATCATATAGTTGCTCATTGTTCTGCCAACAAAATAAGTAACACTACCGCTACAATAAACATCTTTCGGTATTTCCTGATTAGTTCCCCCAAAATTTTTGTAGTAAATTATGTTACCATTAAAATCGTATTGTGTCAATAAATTATCCAGCTCACCATTTGATTGAACTGTGTCATTGCCTAAAACAACAGAATTGGTAAAACCTGAGAATAAAACAAAGCCAAAATTGTTGGTCGCAATCCTCGAAGGGAAGTGTTGATTGCTTGTTCTATTACCTGTTTTCTTTGCCCATAAAAATTGACCTGTTTGGTCCATCTGAACTAAAACATCGCTGTAAATGCCTGAGCTTGTTGTAAATGTATTTGAACCAACGCGCACACTATCGGTAAATGTGCCAGTGAAATAGAGGTAACCATTATTGCCATAACTCAAACGACTTCCACTGATTAGTCCACTTAAATCTGTCATACCGCCCTTTGCCCAAATAAAATTACCTGAGGTATCATACTTTGCAAAAAAGGTTGCTCTCGCCCATACTGGAATATTGTCGTATAGTGTGTTTGTAGGAAAAATTATGGAGTCGGCATAAGTACCAACAAGGTAAAGGTTATTGTTGTTGTCAAATACCATATCAGATACAGCACTTGAATTATTTATTCCAATATTCTTACCCCATTCACAAGTGCCGTAATTATTAAATTTCAAAAGATAACCGTTGTAATTCCATGCGTTGGTTGTATTTAGAATAACAGTGTCAACTGATAAATTATTTTGGTAAGAACCAGAAACAAAAACACCGTTTATGTATGGTATCACGGTATAAGCATCTGAATACGAGGCGCTACCTTCAAAACACTTACTCCAATTGATAATTCCAGTCGACGCATCAAGGGAAAGAATAAAAGATGAAGTGCAATAATTTACACAGGATGGATTGAAGAGAGTATCGGCATCAAAAATCATTGAGTCGGTAAAAACACCAACACAAAAAATATTTCCATTGTAAAATTTAATATCATTTATTGTTGGACCAATTGCTCCACTATTATCCATTGGCACTATTGAAATACCTGTCTTTGTCCAAATACAATTGCCAAGAGAGTCAAACTTTGAAATAAAAAGATTTTGTGTAAGGTTACCGCTTGTCGGTTGTATGACTGTATCAAGTGTTTGAGCACAGATAATTAGTGATTGGTTATAATTCCCCGCGACATATGAATTTCCATCATCATCCGAACAAATTTTCGTCGGAGATTCATTATCCGAAGTCCCTATGTTTGTAGCCCAATGAATTACACCTTGAGCAGTCGCTGTCCAACTACAAACCGTAAAAGCTATGGTCGTAAAAATTATTTTTATCATTTAGTAATAATCTAGTTTATCATTAATTGATCGTTTGTTAAAATGAATACTGTCGTCAAAAGTTGCTAATAACGGATTGCAAGCAGGCGCATGGTCATACGATTTATTTAAATCGTTGTTCCAAAGATACAAATTCACAGTTGTTTCGAGGTATGATTTTAGGGCTTGCGCTAGCTTGCTTTTAGAAGTATTATTCAATTCTGTATAGTTTTTCTGTTGTTCCATCATTATAGATATAAATCAGCAAAGTGAATGGCTTTTCGTCAGTTTCTCTGCCAAAAGTATCTATTATCTTAATAAGTTTTTTGTTGAGTTTTATGAGTTCAACAATGCCAACATTATCGGTACAATCTAAAGAGTCGTGCGAAATGCAAACATCCTCAATATAATAATAAGAGCGCCCTTCATTGTTTGATAAAAGATTCTGAATATAACTTAATGAGTCAGTGTTAAAGTTGCCAATTGTTAAATATTTTTCTCCGCCAAATGGAGATTGATACCATCCGGATACTCGAATCCAATTAACAGTATCGGTTATTGCGCCGGACCCATTGTGTAAAATTTGTGGAGTTGCAACAAATCTTGATTGAACCCAGCAACTAGAACAAAATAATGGAATAGAATCATCTAGATAAGCCCCCAGAGTTTTGACAGCATAATGGCTATTATTTGAGAGGTTGACATAAAATTGAACGTAATAATTTTGACCGCTCACAAGTGGTTCCGTTAATTGAACATGAGCATATTCTCTAGAGTCTCCACCGTAAATTCTCTCAGATGCAAACAAACCAATCATGCCGTTCCCCGTTCTAGATTGTTGAAATCCACCGTTATTAAAAGGTATATCTGGAGAGTTTGGATAAGTGCTTTGAATACATGAATTATAATAATCAGGACTAGGTTTAATTTGGAACCAACTTAAACATGAATCTAATGAACCCATCCCAAAATTACATGAAGAATAGTCCTCAAAACTTGGATTAGGCACCAAATTTTGGGAAGAACTTTGAAACAAAGTAAATATTATCAGTATGATGAGAGTTATTTTCAATTACTTATAACTTTTTGCTAACCGACATAAGCGTAATTACACAACAAAAACAAATATACATTAAAAACTAATTCCTTAAAAATGAGTAGACTATACTACCCACCAAAACGCTCCCGATGGAGACGAAGACACCACTGCCAGAGATTGAAAAACATAACTTGACGATTGGATCCTTCAGGCAACGAAAGAGACTGAGAATGGATATAACGCGCATGGCGATAAAACTCCTCTTTGGGCATTGAGGAAAGAATGGACTTGATGACTGCTGGATTGATGTGATACATGACCT
>CAZLVX010000169.1:1444-3931 GCA_964562965.1 uncultured Lishizhenia sp. | reverse complement strand
CCCATCTGAACGGAAAATTGTTCCAATCCTGGCATTTGGTCTTGAATCAAAGTTCCGATTGTTAGCAATTGATCTGTGGGTCGAGGAATAAAGCCTGGGTAAATTATAGCTGAATCAACCACTATTTGATCTTCTGAATATCCAAAAAGGATTTTATCACCAGCAGCATTGTAATATTCTGTGTAAGAATCACCTTCGATATCTTCCTTTACAGACATTAGCCCAATTTTAAAAAAAGATTCAATGCCAGAAACAAATTCTCCGTTAATGTTGGCATCAATGCCATATGCATATCCTCGTGCGTTGTTGGTTGCATAATAGCGCGTACGGACATTGTCTATTTCGTATGGGTTAATATTCCACAAATATTTATAATATACTTCCGAACTCAATTTGAAAGGTGTATTTCTTCCCCACAATTGAAAAAAGTAGTCGGTACCTAAAATAGCATGGAGAGATTTCTGCGATTGTACATTTAGTTGTAAGTTGCCGCTAAAGTCTCTGAATTCTCTGTAAAATGGGGGTTGATAATACAGCCCAGAAGCAAATCGATAAACAACTTGTCGCCTTATTAACTTATCATTTTGAACCATGTATTTTCTTGGAAAATATTGGATCGACAAACGTGGTGTTATATAAAGCTCTTGGTTAACAGAAGTGAAACCAACCCTTGATCCAACAGAAATAGCCCATCTGGCTGCAGATTCTTCCAAAGTATCAATCCATATTCGTTTCTCTACTTTCTTATGGATGATTTTTTTGTACGGAACGGCAACTTTAAAATCTTTTTTAAGTGACGAATGAATAAAATTCCATTGTATAAAGGCGGTTGATCGAGAGCCTTGTAAGTTTGCTCGGTTCTTAATGGTTTCAAATAATTCCACAACATTCGGAGAACCTTGGGGTAAACTGTAGCCTGCAGAGTCGAGCAATTTCCACTCACTGAGCGTGTCAGAAAATTGGTCAAGTTGAAAGTTTACACCCCATTTGAGCTGATGCTGGTCGAATGTGTTACTAGTTTTTACAGGTTTGAATCTGAATTCTCCTTCGTGATACAAATTTGCAATATTTGCCCTTAAGCGATTTCTACCGTGGTTCAAAAATGAGCCCACTCCCAATACAGCAATGGAATCACCAAATTCTTCTTTGGAAGGATCGGTTTCTAGTTGATTGATGTAATATTGACCAAGTACGTCGAAATATTCCTTTTCGTCGGAGTGAAATATGGTGGAATAGAAATCTAAATTAAGCTGTTTTGTTGGACGATATTTCAGTGCTATTCCGCCCATACTCGTTTCAAATTTCGTTTGTTCTTGCCCCTCGAAATAAATCATAAATGTGTATGCCTCATTTGCTACACCAAAATCTGTTTTTTGAGTTTCAGGACTAAACCTAAAATTATTCGAAGAGTAATGTCCAAGTAGCACTAAATCTGTTTTTTCATTCAAGGCGTAGGTTCCGAGAAATTGTGCATCCATGAAAACAGGATTATAAGCTCCTTTTGTCGGCAACGAATTCAAAAAATAACCATTTGATCGATACCGTGAACCAACTAAATAATTGAAGCGATGATTAACCCTTTGACCAACATATCCCTCAACGCCAAGTAGGGAAACAATTCCTCCAGACTCGAGACTATCAGGAGATTTGTAGGTAATATCTAAAACTGAGCTTAATCTATCTCCATAATTTGCTTGAAATCCACCAGCCGAAAACTGAAGAGATTGCACTAGTGAACTATGTATAAAGCTCATTCCTTCTTGCTGACCACTTCGCGTTAAAAATGGCCGATATACTTGAAACCCATTGACGTAAACAAGGTTTTCGTCATAATTTCCACCCCTAACATTGTAGTTAGAAGTCAATTCATTATTACTTGTGGCGGGTGTGCTGTAAACTAGACTCTTTTCCACGGAGCCTGTAATTTTTCGATAATCTAAAGGTTTTAAGTATTCAATTTCAAAAGGGTCTTTTTTATCCTCTGAGAGGTTTATTTGCCCAATGCTCGCAACGTCAAACTTTATTATTTCCAAAAATTTAACCTCATTTTCATTTACAATGCTTTCCCTTCGAATCGTTTGTCCATCGTAACGATACCTTAATTTCAAAGTGTCTCCTCGATTTGCAAAGAAAGAAAATGTTCCTGCTGAATCAGTTATAAAGGTGTTTCTTCTGTAAACGGATACATCAACTAGTACTCCGGGTAAGGGTTTGTTGTTCTTCGAAATGCATTGACCATTGATTTTTACAAGTTGAGCAAACGTCGAAAACGGCGAAGTAAGCATAATTACTAGAAAAATCTTAAATTTCATTACGTGCAAAATTAAACCTTTAACGTGTTATTTTCGTATTTATTTTTTGACGTTTTGTATGCCTTTTTGTAAAAGATTACCTTTGTATTAGTTAGCTGCCTAATTTGAAAGATGTACTTTGTGTAATCCGCATCAAACAGACGACTAATTCAATAAATAAATTTCAATATGAAAT
>CAZLVX010000169.1:0-1344 GCA_964562965.1 uncultured Lishizhenia sp. | reverse complement strand
TATGAAAAATACCTTTTTTGTACTTTCAATTCTCTTAAGTTTCAATACCATTAGCTTTGGTCAATTCAGTCCTGAGAGGTTTTTGGGTTATCCTGTAGGAACAAAATTTACGCGCCATGATCGTGTTGTTTCCTATTTTAATGCATTAGAAGCTAACTTTCCGAAGGAAGTAAAAACTGAGTCTTATGGAAAAACCTACGAAGGAAGAGAATTACTTACTGTTTTTATTGGAACAGAGGAAACAATAAAAAATCTAGAAGGAATTAAAAAGAATCACGCGCTTTTGGATAAAGAAAATTTATCAATTGTTTGGCTCAGTTACAATGTACACGGAAACGAAAGTTCGGGAACAGAGGCTGCTATTGAAACTGCTTATCGGTTGGTAACGGATAAAAAAGAGTATTTGAAAAACGTGTTGGTTATCATGGATCCTTGTTTGAACCCTGATGGTAGAGATCGATATGTCAATTTCTATTACCAATATGGAAACGCACCTTATGACGTTCATTCATTCTCAGCAGAACATAATGAAACTTGGCCAGGGGGTAGACCTAATCATTATTTATTTGATCTAAATCGAGATTGGGCATGGATGACACAAATTGAGTCTAAACAGCGTGTTGCAGTTTACAATCAGTGGTTACCTCATGTGCATGTAGATTTTCATGAACAAGGGATAAATGAACCGTACTATTTTCCACCTGCTGCTGAACCGTACCACGAGGTAATCACAAATTGGCAACGTGATTTTCAAAAAGAAATCGGTAAAAATCATGCGTCTTATTTCGATAAAGAAGGTTGGATGTATTTCTCCAAAGAGATATTTGATTTGTTATACCCAAGTTATGGAGATACCTATCCAACGTATAGCGGTTCAATTGGTATGACCTATGAACAAGGTGGAAGTGGACGTGCCGGACTAGCGGTTATTACGCAAGTTGGAGATACGCTTCGGCTCACTGATCGAGTGCAACATCATGTCACAACCGGCTTATCGACCGTTGAAATGGCCTCCAAAAACACACCTAAGTTAATTAAGGAGTTTAAATCGTTTCACGGAAACAAGAATTATAAATACAAGTCTTTTATCTTGTCAGGAGATGATCAACGGCTTGCGTCGTTGTTAACCTTACTTGATAATAATCAGGTCGAGTATAGTTTATCGACAGAAAATAATTCAGCTAAAGGATATAATTATAATTCCAAGAAACAAGAACAAGTTAAACTAACTGGAAAAGAAGTTATTATCTCGACTAATCAACCTAAGGGTACATTAGTAAACGTATTATTTGAACCAAAGACTTATTTGTCGGATTCACTTACCTACGATATTTCTGCTTGGAC
>CAZLVX010000168.1:0-3958 GCA_964562965.1 uncultured Lishizhenia sp. | reverse complement strand
TAGTTGAATCTGATTTCAAAAGTTTTACTTTCTCATAAGGCATCGGTTCCCCATTAGCTTTATCGTATATAAAACCCCGAATGACAAAATCCTGCGCGTAAATTATGTTAATCGAGGTAAAAAGGAATATAAAGAGTAAGTTTTTCATTTTCATAGTCGCCTCGAAATTACGAATAAGTTGTGAAAGCTCTTCTATCAATTATTATCTTCTTTTGAATTCGGAAATAAACTTTTTAATTTCGCGCAAATCTGATGTACACTTTCCCTCTGGCTGTTTTGATTTCTGCTAAATAAATTCCCGGCAAAACATTTAAGTTTAATTGAAAATTATCCGAATAAATTCTGTTGAAATACACCTCCTTACCCATAGCGTCTTTAATCAAAAGTTCCATTATTAATTCTTCTGATTTAAATGTTAATTCGGAAGAGGTGGGATTTGGAAAAACTTGAACATTCTTCAGGTTAACTTCTTCTACTCCACTTTCGAATGTGATTGGTGCACTGTAAACACAGCCATTTTCAAAAAACACCTCTACCTGGTAAGTTGCACCCAAATCTACAGGTATGTTGTAGCATTGAGAAGTTTCACCAACTATTGGCTGATTGTCCATGTACCATTGATATGAATTACCTTGAAGCGAAGAACAATAGACACCTGACCCTTGATTTGGATCGTTTATTATTGTCACTGAAGGTAAAGAAGGACAAATCGTTTCATTTATTGTTCCTGGTTGAGATTCGATTGCCAATAAAAATGCTCCGTATGCATCGCAAATCCCTTTTAATTTAAAATCCAACCAAGGATCAAGTATGGCAAAAGTAGTTGCCTGTTGTTCCGCTCGAGTTATTGAAATATTTGGGGAAGAAGTTCCTTCTCCAAAATCACAATTGAAATTGGTATTAGCATAATAGCAATGTGCTCCACCCGTAATCGAAACGAAACTTTTGCATGTGCTCGTTAATCCTTGATAAATTGGAATGTGGTGATCTGCTGGAGGTGTTACGCCGTCTGCGCTTCCGGAAAAAACCAAAGCCGGAACCGAAACATTTGATGCCGCTGCAATTGCTGAAGGGGTTGTTTCTGCAGGTGCTAGACCAATTACAGTTTCAATATTCGCATTATTAGCTGCTGCTAAAAAACTCGCTCCTCCTCCCATAGAATGCCCCATAATTGCTGCTTTTTGAAGAATTTTTCCGCTGAAAATAGAATTTGCATTCGTATTCAGAGCCAGCATTTTATCCGAAACCTGCTTTAAATCAGTCCCAAAATCACCATGACTCGGTCCTGGTATCAATCCGCCTTCCGTTCTAGGAAAAGCTAAAATATAACCACGGTTAACGTAATGCTGCCAAATATTCGTGTAAGCATCCCAAGCCATTGCAAAGCCATGTCCAAATGTGATAACTGGAAATTGACCTGAGGCAACTGCAACATTATCACCAGCCGTGGTTGCAGGATAGTAAACCTCTGTTTGTATTTGTCTTCCAGCTCCACCACCTGAACCAAATCCACCTGTTCTTGCTGGATCGTTGAATGTTATCGTGGTATGACCAACTTGATATTGAGCTAAAAAAAGATGTACAGTTGAAAATATAATTACCGAAAACAAAAATTTCATAGACTTTTTTGTTTAAAGATATACTTAATTTCTGAATCAGACCAAGACAGGCTTGGTAAGAGAAACTGAATTCATGTTTTTATCCAAACTTCTATATTGAATTGCTTCAGCTAAATGGTGAGGTTTAATTCTATCTGAGGCATCTAAGTCAGCAATGGTTCGCGCCACTTTGATTATTCTATCATATGCTCTTGCCGATAAACCTAATTTTTCCATTGCAGTTTTTAAAATGTTAAGACAAACTTCGTCTAATTGACAATAATTTTCGACTTCTTTTTTATTCATTTGGGCATTGGCATGAATTCCTTCTCTGTTACCATATCTTTTTTTTTGAATTTCTCTAGCAATGACCACTCTTTTTCGAATTTCCTCACTTTTCTCTGAGGGTATTTTAGCCGTTAATTCATCAAATTTCACGGGTGTAACCTCTAAATGCAAATCAATTCTATCCATCAAAGGCCCTGAAATCTTATTCAAATAACGCTGAACGACCCCTGGTCCACATACGCATTCCTTTTCAGGATGGTTATAATACCCACAAGGACAAGGATTCATAGCTGCAACTAACATAAATCCTGCAGGGTAGTCAATAGAAAATTTTGCCCGTGAAATATTTACACTGCGATCTTCCAATGGTTGTCTCAAGACCTCCAAAACTTGTCGTTTATATTCCGGTAGTTCGTCTAAAAATAAAACGCCATTATGTGCTAATGAAATTTCACCAGGTTGTGGATGGCTTCCTCCACCAATTAACCCTATATCTGAAATTGTATGATGAGGCTTTCTGAATGGACGCGACTTTATAAGTCCGGCACAGGATTTCATTTTTCCTGCGACGCTATGAATTGTGGTGGTTTCTAATGCTTCAGACAAGGTCATAGGAGGCAAAATTGTTGGCAATCTCTTGGCAAGCATTGATTTACCAGCGCCTGGAGGTCCAATTAGCATGATGTTATGTGATCCCGCCGCAGCAATTTCAAATGCACGCTTAATCATATGTTGACCTTTAACTTCCTCAAAGTCTACCATTGAAAGATTATCTTTTTCAGAAGTGAAAACATCCTTCTCGTGCTCTATTCGTTCCATTGCACCTTTCTTCCCATTAAGAAAGTCCATCACATGCGTAATTGAGGTCGCCCCATAAACTTCTATTCCATCAACTACTGCGGCCTCTAATGCATTTTCTTTTGGGACGATTATACCTTTAAAACCTTCTTTCTTTGCTTGAATGGCTATTGGCAAAACTCCTTTTGTCGATTGTAAAGAACCGTCTAAAGACAATTCTCCTATCATAATGTAATCTGTCAATTTCTGACATTCAACTTGTCCACTTACCGCCAAAATCCCAATGGCAATGGGTAAATCGTAGACAGAACCTTCTTTTCTAATGTCTGCAGGAGCCATATTTACTGTGATTTCTCTTCCGGGAAATTTTAAATCATTATTTGCGAAGGCTGCTTTTATGCGCTGTTGACTTTCTTTAACAGCATTGTCAGGAAGCCCAACTAGGTAAAAATTTATCCCAATTCCCAAATTAACTTCAATTGTTATAGTGGTAGCTTGAATTCCGAATACCGTTGACGAAAAAGTTTTTACTAACATTTTGATTTATTTTTAATCTAATTTATGGTTATTTTTTAATCTTTTTACTATTGTTTTCTAATAAAGTTTTTAGTATATTAATGAACCAATCAAGAATTAACTTGTAGATTTGAAAGTGAAATTTCTACTACTTATTTTAGCTTTATTAATCACTTTTGGTCTCTTTGGTCAACGCTGTAATTTTCATTATTACAATAAAAAAGGAGGTCATTATTTATTCTCTACCTTTTTCCAAGATGACATGCGGACACCAAGAGATGGAGTTTGTGAAATAAGTGAAAATGGAAAAATATACGAAAAGCGGGTTTTTAAAAATGGTCTTTTAGTTGAAGAAGAGCTCAATTTTTTCAATCAATATCAATCCGAACAAAAGCGCGTTCGAACCAAAATGAATCATAATCCGATTATAGGAAACGAACTCGGAACAATGGAGGAGTTTAATGAAAAAGGAATTTTAGTGAATCATTGGCGATTCTATTTAGACAAGGATAAACGTAGAAGAAGTATAATAACTGAATATCATCACAACGGACCATTGCGCTTTCGAAAAGAATATGCTTTTATTAAATTATCTGAAATTGATTCGTTTCACTTGAAAGAACACCCACCTCACACTATTGATGCTTTCGGTTACACCAGCTTAATCGTTCCCTACGGTAAACACGAAGACTTTGATGAAAAAGGAAATCTAGTTCGAGAACAATATTACAACACACTTTCCACTTATCGTCAAGATG
>CAZLVX010000167.1:0-3964 GCA_964562965.1 uncultured Lishizhenia sp. | reverse complement strand
AACCTGTTATGCGCACTTGTCGTTGAAGTTTCGGCCAAAAGAATAACATGGAAGCAATTGGGTTTAGTGCAAGTTCTTCGCCTTTTTGACTGGCGTAGTTGGTGTAAAACACAAATGACTCCTCCACAAGTTCTTTTAAATAAACTATTCTAGAGGAAGGAATTCCACTGCTACTTACCGTGGACAAGCACAATGCATTTGATTCTAATTCATTATTTTTTACTGCTTCATCAAACCATGTGGAAAACAATTCATAAGGAGAAACAGTAGGTTCAATAAGCCTATCATTTGAGAAATCTTTGTGATCGTCTCTGAGTTTTTTTAATTCTTCACTCATTCTTCTTCTTGCGTGAAGTTATCTTCAATCTCGCTATCGCTATCTATGGCTTCATCTTCTAGTGCATCGTCTTCATCTGACCCTGAAGCACTAAACACAATGCCTTTCGGTGTTGGATTTTCATACACTTCTTCAATTACTTGATTTATTTTCTTTGCCGGTGATGCCACATCTTCTTCACGATACGGAAAAATTTCCACAATTGGTGATGCCGCAATGGCCGTAATATTAAAGTCAATCATCAAAGTGCCTAAACTCTCTTGTACTCGCTCATATGCTTCTTTAACCGTATCGGCAGAAACCAAGAAATTCTGAGTAATAGTCTTCTTCTTATCGGCTTCATCGTCCACTTTATCGTATGATACTTTGCATTTGAACCATGTTTCCGAGTCGTCATATTGAAAAATGTCGTGGATATCTGTGCGAGCGATTCCTGTTACCAAAAATTCTCCTCTGATGGAAGAACCCAACTCTTCATAAATACGAGCTTCAGCATCTGTAAAGGTCATTGCTGCTAACATGTATGGTTCTGATACTCTTTTAAACGTACCATTTTCTAATTGCTTTGTGTATTTCACTTTAACTGTAAACCAAGAATTCATTCGTAAAAAAATTAGGCTACAAATATAAGTGCCACAATTCCTTTTTTATACAATTGTTGAAAAGAAAACTTATTTCGAAAAAGCGAAAGGCAATAGATCTTCAACTTTATCAATTACCAATGTTCGGTTGTCTTGATTTACCATGATAATTCGAATCGGAGTGGATTGTCGCATTGAACTTTCGATCATAACTTGTCTACAAGATCCACATGGCGATAAAAGCAATTCTTTAGAAACGAGTGTCCCCTTGGCTACAATGCAAATGGTATCAACAACTTCATTCGGATAATTCGCTCCAGCATAGAACAAAGCCACGCGTTCCGCACACAATCCTGATGGATAGGCCAAATTTTCTTGATTATTCCCTAATACAACATGACCATTTCCTAATAAAACACTAGCCCCAACTTGAAATTCACTATATGGTGCGTATGCTTTATTCATAGCCTCAAATGCAGCGTCTACGAGCTTCTGATCATTTTTAGACAATAAATTAAAATGACTGTACTGTGCGTACTTAAATGAAAATTCCATTAAAAATGCATACGAAAGGTAAAAATATAGGTTACAAGTTTGAATTTAGAATAGCGAAACAAGAATTAATCCGTAAATTCGTAGCCTATGGAATTTTCTAATTTAAACCTTCACGAAAAAGCTAGTATGGCAATTGGTGTTAGTATTGGACAAAGTCTTAAATCTCAAGACCTATCTGAATTGGATACTAACCTATTACTAAAAGGAATTACACACGTATTTGCTAATCAAGAGCTAAATTTTTCAGAACAAGAGGCAAATGCAGCTATTCAAGAGTACGTAAATCTGCAAAAAGAAAAATTCCATAAAGTGACAAAAGAAGAAGGTGAATTGTTTTTACGGAAAAATGCCAGTAAATCAGGCGTAAATACCACTGCTTCAGGCTTACAATACGAAGTGCTCGTTAAAGGTGAAGGTGTAAAACCAACAAAAAGCGATAGCGTTAGCGTCCACTATCATGGAACACTGATTGACGGAACTGTTTTCGATAGTTCAGTACAACGAGGACAGCCTGCCACCTTTGGTGTGCAACAAGTGATCGCGGGTTGGACAGAAGCGCTTCAATTGATGTCCACCGGATCAAAATACCGACTGTATATTCCTCAAGAATTAGCTTACGGAGCAACTCCTCATCCAGGAGGTCCAATAAAACCATATAGCGCGCTTATATTTGATGTTGAATTATTATCTGTTAATTAGTCATGAATAAATTTTTTATAGTCTCTTTTTTAAGTATCGGAATCATTTTAACCTCATGTGGAAATTCTGAGGAAAAAGAGAACAGCAGCCCAGCAGCAGGCGTGAAGTTTGATAACGAAAAAGATGAAATGTCTTACTTCTATGGTACAACTCGCGTTGAAAATTTAAAAAATGCCCAATTCTACGGTGAACTAAACAAAGAAATGTTGATCAAAGGATTCAAAGAGTCTATTACAATTGATTCGAACACCGTAAAAACCATGAATGCACAAATCAGTAAGTTAATTGGAGATAAAGGCCAAGACTTTAATGCTTCATTTGTTGATTCCGGCTCGTTTTATTTAGGGAAATTTGACAAGTACATGCTGACCGTTCAATTGAAAGAATTTGGATTAGAAGATTTTTTTAATTCAAAAATGGTCGAAAACGGTTTTACCGATGCTATCAAGGGTAAATCAGGAATCAGTGAAGGAAAGAAGACAGAACTCCGTCAAAAAGTTTCTGAAATGATTGGAAAGGTTTACGTTGAAAAACAAATGAAAGATGGCGTTGCTTTCCTAGAGAACAATAAGAAAAATCCAAAAGTTAAGGTAACAGCAACAGGATTACAATACGAAGTGATGAAGGAGGGTAAAGGTCCTAAACCAAACGCAACATCGCGCGTTAAAGTGCACTATCATGGAACGACACCTCAAGGTGAGGTATTCGATTCATCTGTAAAACGTGGAGAACCTGCTACCTTTGGATTAAATCAAGTTATCGCGGGATGGACTGAAGGGCTTCAATTGATGTCGGTTGGTTCTAAATACAAATTTTATGTTCCTCAAGAACTTGCATACGGAGCAAACCCACAACCGGGAAGTGCAATAAAACCATACATGCCGCTTGTATTTGAGGTAGAACTTCTAGCAATTGAAAAATAATATGAAAATACTCCTTTGCTTATTTGTTGGGTTGGTTGCTTTAAGTAGCTGCAACGAAAAAATTGATTTTCAGGGTGCATTTAAAGAAACTGTTGTTGTATATGGTTTACTTGATCAAGCTGATTCCCTCCACTATATAAAAGTGAACAGAGCATTCATTGGTCCAGGAAATGCTTTAGACATCGCTCAAATTCCAGATTCAAATTATTTTGACGACGTGGAAGTTACGGTTAGTGAGTACCTTGATGGGAATTTAAGTAGAACTTGGGTTTTAAGAGACACTTTGGTAAATACTAAAGATACAAATGGTGTATTTTATGCTCCTCAAGAAAAAGTTTATTACTTCAAAACCTTACCAACAGGAATCAACGAATCCATTCAAACGTCAACAGATCCTCAACAATCTTCTTTAAATCGATTTGGAGTTTACAAATTATCCGTTGTTGTGGATGGAGGAAAATATACCGTAAGCGGACAAACAGAATTGGTTAGAGGAATTACAAGTCCTGCTACGTCACAAAACTTTACATTTAAATTTGCAGATGACCCAGCTGAATACATTTCAACCGGAGTTACTGCTTCGAATACAGGAAACTCATTTGTCTTAAACGCAAATTTGGATGTTGAATTTTATGAGCATGAAGGAACAAATGTTTCGGTGAAATCTTTTAATTGGCTTTTAGGTGAGGCAGATGTACTACCAAACAGCAGCAAAACATTCTCTGCACTTGGAGCGACTTTCTACGACCTCATTGCAGCAAATAAAACTTCGAACCCTTCCATAGATAAGCGCACATTCAAAGGTATGTGGATAACATTTACAGGTGGATCAGAAGATTTATACAATTACATTGTAGTGAATAGACCAA
>CAZLVX010000166.1:0-4030 GCA_964562965.1 uncultured Lishizhenia sp. | reverse complement strand
CTTCCAAATTTATTTATGATGCTAACTTTGGAAGCAATGTGGCTATTATCGAAAACGAATATGTCGCTTCGATACCCATAAAGATTAAAAATAATTGTACTGTTAGTGGTGCGGTTTATTACATGATTTGCGATGATACCATGTGCCTACCCCCAATATCAGTTGATTTTAATGTAATAATAAAATAATGAAGCACGTATTTTCAATTTTGTTGATTCTTTTCGTTAATAGCTTTCTATTTGCTCAGGGAAGACCATGGCAGGAAAATGTTAAATGGTCATTTAAAGTAGAAAAAGTTTCGGGGTCTGAAACGGAAGCGTATATTGTTGGAACAGCCACGTTGGCCGAAGGGTATCATATTTTTTCTGTTAGCCACGACCCAAGCAAAGCAGATATGACGGGAAGTCCAACCAAATTCAAATTCAAAAAATCAAATTTCTATAAAGTTGTAGGTTCTCTTCAAGATGTGGGTAAGGCACATGTCTTTAAGGATGAATACGGAACGCAATTGTATTTTGAGAAAAAAGCATCATTCAAGCAGAAAATTGAAGTGTTAACCGATCAGAAATTTGATTTATCGTTCACATACGAATTTCAAATTTGTAATGCCGATGGTTGTCAATTCCCTCCTACTCAAGACAAAAAATTAACGTTAAGCGGTTTCAAACCTGAAAAACCGGTAACAGAAGAAGTACTTGAACCACAGGTTGCTACCAATGAAGCAAGTTCCACCAATGCGAGCAAAACGGGATCTGAAAAAATTAGTATTGAGCAAGCCGAACAAGAAAAAGGCTCAAGTCTCATGATTTTTATAGCAGGATTTCTAGCTGGATTAATTGCTTTATTTACGCCTTGTATGTTTCCGATGATTCCTATGACCGTAACATTTTTCACAAAGCAGTCAAAAACAAGAAGAGAAGGCATAATGAAAGCGCTAATTTATGGTGCCTCAATCATTATTATATATGTAACATTTGGGTTGATCTTTACAGCGGCGACCGGACCGATTGGATTAAATGACTTGTCCACAAACATATGGATGAATTTAATTTTCTTTGCCGTATTCATGTTATTTGCTTTTTCATTTTTAGGTGCATTTGAAATTCAGCTTCCGAACTCGTGGGTTAATAAAATGGATAAACAAGCTGATCGAGGCGGGCTAATCGGTATTTTCTTTATGGCCTTTACACTTGGATTGGTATCTTTTTCTTGTACAGGTCCAATTATAGGGAGCTTATTAGTGGAGGCTGCAACAAGCGGATCATATTTTACCCCTGCTATCGGAATGACTGGTTTCTCACTTGCTTTAGCAATTCCATTTACTTTGTTTGCCATTTTCCCAGGTTGGTTAAATTCACTGCCACAGTCGGGAGGTTGGTTAAATAGTGTGAAGGTTTGCTTGGGATTATTAGAAATTGCTTTTGCTTTAAAATTCCTTTCTGCCGTAGATTTAGCCTACCATTGGGGAATACTTACTCGTGAATGGTTCATTGGAACTTGGTTTGTTATTTTCGCAGTGATGGGACTTTACTTACTTGGAAAAATCAGGTTTTCACATGATTCTCCAATTGAAAAAATTTCTGTAACACGATTTATGTTTGCTTTCCTTTCGCTGACATTTGCTATTTATTTACTTCCAGGAATGTTTGGTGCTCCAATTAAACTACTGAGTGGTATAGCACCTCCAACTACCTATTCAGAAGATAAATTCTTGTTTAACCACGGTGGACTCGACAATGGATTAGTGAAAGATGAAATAACGGCAAAATACCGAGAACACATGCACGAATCAGGAGATGGCTCTGTAATGGTGTTTCACGATTTAGAAATTGCAAAGGCCTATGCTAAAGAACGTAATTTGCCAATAATGCTTGATTTTACAGGATATGCATGTCAAAATTGTCGTAAGATGGAAACAACAGTTTGGGCCGACGAGCGCATAAAATCAACCTTACAAACGCGCTTGGTTATTGCTTCACTTTATGTTGATGATCACGAACCACTTCCTGAAAGTGAGCACCGTTATTCTGAAGCGATTGGTGGAAATGTGAAAGAGGTCGGAAATATTTGGGCAGAATTACAAATCACGCGCTATAAAAGTTTCCAACAACCACTATACGCGATTATTGATCACGATGGAAATGATTTAGTTCAATCTGTAGGTTATACGCCAGATATTAATGAATTCAAACAATTTCTCGAAACTGGTATCGAGAATTTCAATAAAAACAAAAAGAAATAAGTGTTGAGGTTGTGAAGCTTTGTATTGCTGAAAAACCAAGTGTTGCGAGAGATTTGGCGCAAATTTTAGGCGCTACAACCCGAAGAGATGGTTACTTAGAGGGGCCGGAATATTGTGTCACCTGGGTATTCGGTCATTTATGTTCATTAAAAGATCCTGAAGATTATCTTCCGAATTGGAAATATTGGAAATTAGAAGATTTACCGATTATTCCTGCTCAATTTGGAATTAAATTACGAGAAGACGAAGGAGCAAAAAAACAATTCCAAGTAATCGAAAAACTAATCAGTTCCGCCTCAGAAGTTATAAATTGTGGTGATGCCGGTCAAGAAGGAGAACTCATTCAACGGTGGGTATTATTAAAGGCAAAATGTTCCGTACCGGTGAAAAGACTTTGGATTTCTTCTTTAACAGAAGAAGCAATTAAGCAAGGATTTTCCAAATTAAGAGATGCGAGTGAATTTGACACGCTCTTTGCTGCGGGAAATGCCCGTGCAGTAGGAGATTGGATGTTGGGAATTAACGGCACACGTCTTTATACCAAAAAATATGGTAAAGAGAAAATGACGCTTTCGGTTGGCAGGGTACAAACACCAACTCTTGCCATGATTGTGCAACGTCAAAAGGAAATCGACGCCTTCAAATCTGAAGAATATTGGGAATTAAAAACGCTCTATAGAAATACCGAATTTACCTGTCAAATTGATCGCTTAAAATCAGAAACAAAGGCGTTAAAAGGATTAGAGTATTTGCAAAATAAGCTGTTTGAGGTTATCGATTTCGAACAAAAAGAAGGTAAAGAAGGAAATCCTCGACTTTATGATTTAACAGGCCTGCAAGTAGATGCAAATAAACGATTTGGCAAAAGTGCTGAAGAAACTTTGAATCTCGTTCAAAGTCTCTATGAAAAAAAATTGGTTACCTATCCAAGAGTAGACACAACCTACCTTTCTGAGGATATTCATCCTAAAGTACCTGAAATTCTCAGAGGATTAAAGGATTATACTCGCTTTACAGAATCGATTCTTGCAAGTCCTATTCCGAAATCCAAAAGTATTTTCGACAATGAAAAAATTACCGATCATCATGCGATTATACCCACCGGAATTTATCCAAATGGTCTCAGCGAAGAAGAACGAAAAATTTATGACCTCATCGCACGAAGATTTATTTCAGCTTTTTACCCTGAATGCAGAATTTCTACCACAACCGTACTTGGAAAGGTTGATGAATTGAATTTTAAAGCTACCGGAAAACAACTCGTTTATTTAGGTTGGAAGTTTGTTTACGAGGAGTTGAAAGATGAATCGTCCTCAAAAAAAACAGATGAAGAGGATAAAATCATTCCTCTTTTTGCCGTTGGAGAATCAGGACCACATGAACCTTTTATTCATAAAGGAAAAACTTCTCCTCCGAAATACTACACGGAAGCCACATTGCTCCGAGCAATGGAAAGCGCTGGAAAATTGGTGGAAAATGAAGAAATGAGGGAACTTATGAAAGAAAATGGTATAGGAAGACCCTCCACCAGAGCTAGTATTATTGAAACACTTTTCAAACGAAAATATATTGAAAAGAAAAAAAAGAACATTATTGCCACCGAAACAGGAATACATTTGATTGATACCATTCAAAGTGATTTATTAAAAAGTCCTGAACTAACGGGACAATGGGAGTATAAACTAAGACAAATTGAAAAAGGTAAATTTACTGGACTTCAATTTAAAGATGAATTGTCGGCAATGGTGCGTACCATCGTAGATGAAGTAATATTTGGAAAACAGAAAA
>CAZLVX010000165.1:0-4037 GCA_964562965.1 uncultured Lishizhenia sp. | reverse complement strand
TTAGATTTTACCTCGTTCGTAATATCGCGTTGAAGCGCTATAAAGTTAATGTGCTTTCCCTCATCATCGAAAATCGGAATTACCTCTAAGTGATTGAAATAATTTCCTTTATTCTTAGTCTTATTTACCAATATAACATCTACCGCTTCTTTTTTAGCTAATTTTTCACTAATAATTGAAATCGTAGTTGGATCTGTGGTATCCGATTGAAGGAAATTTTTTGGTTTTTCTCCTATTACTTCGTCCATGGAATACCCAGTAATATCCGTAAAAGCTTGATTTACCCATTCAATTTCTCCTTTTTCGTTGGCTATAATAACTCCATTTTTCGTTTTAGTGGCAATCAATGAAAGTTTTTTTAGCTCTAATTCGGAAGTTGAAATTTGCCTCATTTGCTCCGAAATCTTGTCAGATTTTAGTCGGTTTATATAAATGGATAAAACTTGCTGAGCAAAAACAGAAAAAACATTTTTTTCACGAGCAGAAATCTCCCGGAACAGCGGTTGATTTTGATTGGTAACCCACGTGAAGAGTAAGACTCCACCTCCAGAGGTTAAATCAACATTGCTGAATAAAAGTCCATCTCCAATATCCTGAGATATTCGAGGAAAAAGTTCAGAAGTTGAATTCGATTTAAATTGAATCAATTTACCCGAAGTGTGTGCATTTGTTCGAAATAGATTCTTTAATTCATTTGTTAGTTGAGAAATAATGTTGGAATCAATTCCTTCGGATTCGAATCGAATTTTGTTTTCGTTTTCCTTGCAATAAAAATAAACTAAAGCACCTTCTAATTCAAGAATATCAATAAGGGACTCCACAACGAGTCGTGAGAATTCTGTATCCTTCAAATCACTCAAGGCTGAACGATTAAAATCATTCAGCCTTTTATATAAAACCAGTTCTTGATCTAATTTATCGCGTGTGTTAATCAGTTCTTGTTCAACACCTGAAAATTGTGTGACACGCAACTGCAATTCATGGTATTTACGTTTTAATTCTTCTAACTCAAAGTTGCCAGGCACGATTATTCTTAATTTCGATAGATCACATATAGGGCCGTTGTGTAATTGTGGTAGGTATTTTTTCCACCTAGTCTTGCAAATTCACCAAAACCATACATTCCTAACCATGGAGGACATTCTCCGTTTACATAAAATGGCGTTTGCATTTTACCTACTAATTCTTCTTTAATGATTCTATTAAAAAGAAATCTCCCTCTCGCCAGACAGTCTGCGTGAAAAACAGCTACAACTTCTTTATTCCCAATTCTAGCTACCATGTCATTAACCATTCTATCCATTTCGGAAAATATCAACTCCTCATCTCTTTTGGTTAACCATAATTCAGTTCCAACAGAACAAGTTGTTGCGTAGTACATTGAATTTCCTTCGTGTTTAGTGACTACTCTTAACAGATGATTGTTCCCGTATTCTTTTGCCAGTTCATCAGAAAGTTTTTCTCCCAATGCACCGATTGGAATTGTATCACCACATGTAGCATCATTAGCTAATCCCAAAGTACTTATGTATTCACTCCACGCAGGTTTTCCATTCAATTCTTCGATTATGTGTCCATGAGATTTTGTCACCACCAAAGGTTCGCCTACGGCCACAAAACCATGTGTAGCTTGCGTGTCTACTTTTAATGTTGGATCACTAAATCCGACCATATATGCACCATGCTCTGTTACTTTACCATTCACACCTTGATAATTGACAAATCCTTTCATATTGTCTGACGAGGTAGCTCCAAAAATGGTAACATTATCACCAAAAATCTCCTCGATTGCTTGAATACATTTATCGTTGTCTATATCGATTCCAGAAGCTAAAAAATAAATCATACTCGTACCAGGGGAAGAAGATTTTAAGCTCTTCGCCATTTCGATTGTCTTCTCATACGCATTGTGACCATAAATTTCATCTGTCGATGAAATTCCAAAATCTTTCCCTTTAACTGCCATCAAGGCCATGTCCTTCATTGATTCGCTAACTCCTTCTTTACCCACAACACCGCAGCACGAAGCTACCAGTACGTGTGCTTTTGGCGCCATTTCCGATGCCTGATCTAAAATCTCCTGAAAATTGTGCCCGATAGACGAGTGAAAAATGAGCAAATCAGCACTTGAAAACTGATCTCCTAGAGAAGATTCCAATAACTCGGTTACACCTCTTTTTGTATTTACCATGCGCGTGCTGGCTGAATAAAATGATAACATGTTTAAGATTTTTAATTTTCGGTGAATTTGAGGAACAATAACTAACCAAAAAATGACTTTAGTCACTATAAAAAGCAAATACGAGTTTTTACGTAGTTAATTCTAAATAGAACCACTCAATTTTAGCGAACGATTAAAATAAAATATTTCATAAATAAAATGTAAATTAATTGTTAAAATACCTGTCAATGATAAAAAATTACTATTTTTGCAGTCGAGAAAACTGACGTCTCGATTTTTAACTTTGTAAATCAACAACTTACAAATTTAAAGTTCCAAAGTTTCAGTTTTTTCAATGTTAAAAAACTGTGCACATGAAAAAACTTTTTATAAGTATGTTGCTTTTACAAGCAATTGCTTCCATTGGTCAGGTTACCATTACCAAACCTTCTTTATCTTTTACTGCTTGTTCTTACCCAAGTAGTTATGTAGCATTAGGTAATTTACGATTCGACGAAACAACCAATGCAGATATAGCGGCAGGAAATGGTCAAACCATTGTTATTTCAGCGCCTGCAAATTTTGAATTTGAACCAGGAGTAGGGAGTATAGACATTCTAACCGGAAGAAATATTAGAAGTAATAATCTTGTTTTAAATGTAACAGCATCAACAATAACAGCAACTTTTGATTGCGATGGAACCAACAAATTAGATATTTTTCAAATTTCAGGATTGAGAGTACGAGTTACATCCGCAGCCTCAACTTCTTTTACAAGATCAGGCGGAACCGCCTCTATTAGTGGATTGGCTATCGGAACTGCACTAACCAATACCATTTCTGGGCAATCTTTACCGGAAAATACCTACAGAACGGTTACAAACGCTACTGGTAATTTATCTTGGAACGCTTCATCAACATGGGAATGTGGTTCAATTCCACCTAATAATGGGTTGGCAAATGTCGTTATTTCAGCATTCAATGGAACTTATAGTCACTTAAACGCCGTTATCTTTAATAATTCTGCTGTAAATAGCGTTCTAATTGAAACGGGTGCAAATTTCTCTGCCCCAGGGAATAGCGGAACAACATTTATTGTGAACGATGATTTTACGATACAATCAGGAGCCTATTTCTTGCAATACAATTGGGCGAGTTCTGGGAAGAACGCTATACAAATTAAAGGAGACTTTGTGAATAACGGTGAAATGACAACTACTGGAAGTAACAATACATATGACTTGGATATAACTTTCAATGGCTCATCTCCACAAACTATATCCGGTACAGGTGTTTTCAGAATGATCTCAAATGGATCTCAAATGAGTACTTTAACTTTTGATAATGCTAAAGGGATTACCTTAAATGCTAATTTTTCTACCAATGGGGTTCACGGAGATGCAGGTGCCGTAGTTGTTAATGGACTACTTTCCTTTGGCAACTCCACCAATCAATTTACAGGTTCTGGTTCATTAACCATGAATGGTCACACTGTGTTGAAAGCATCTAGCTTTTATGGTCATTACGCGATGACAGGAACAAGAACATTAGGCGCGAATGCAACAGTTGAATATACCAATTCAAGTTCATCCATTTCTTCAGCGAATATCCCTACATTAAATCTATACCGTTTAGTAGCTGCAGTGGGTACTTCAGGGACTATTACTGTTGGCGGTAATTTATCTGTTTCTAATTTGCTTACCATGACCTCTGGAAAGATTAACATGGGCGCAAATATTTTAACCATTGGAACTTCAACATCTAATACGGGGTTATTAAACTATGCAGACGGGTTTATAATTGGAAAAGTAAAGCGTTGGTTTACGAGTACAAACACAGGTAACGAATCAGGACTTTTTCCACTTGGTATTGGCAC
>CAZLVX010000164.1:2636-4075 GCA_964562965.1 uncultured Lishizhenia sp. | reverse complement strand
TCAATCACTTTTATGAACATCTCCAAAATCAAACACTTTATTCACCTTATTGAAAAAGAAAGAACAGGGTCTCCGCAAGAATCTGCAACAAAAATTGGAACCTCAGAACGATCAATATACTTATATGTTAAGTGCATAAAAAAAGAGCTTAAAGCACCTGTTCGTTATAGTCGATTTAGGAAAACGTATTATTTTTCAGAACCTGGAAATTTAACGTGGGAGTGGAAAAAAAAGCGTTGAAAATGTAACTGAATTCATATTTCAGTATTCTTATATTTCTTTACGCAACTTTCCCAAATGAGAATTAGAACTATACAAAAGTTAATTGATTTAATTACACAAGAAAACACTGGCAATGCCAAGAAGATCTCTATCCAACTTGGGATTTCAGAACGGATGGTATACAAATATTTGCAAATTCTAAAACAAGATTTCAACGCTCCTGTCGTTTTTTGCCGTAAAAAGAATTCATACGTTTATACAGAAAAGGGCAACCTTAACCTCTACTGGCAAAAGAAGTAGAGATTAATCTATCACTTGAATCCTTATCTTTGCCTCAAATAAAGAGGAATGGAATACGAGTTTAAGCAGATTGAAGCGAAATGGCGAGCGTTTTGGGCAAAAAATGAAACTTACAAAGTTACTGAAGACCCTTCTAAACAAAAGTTTTATGTCTTAGATATGTTTCCATATCCATCTGGTGCAGGTTTGCACGTTGGACATCCTCTTGGCTATATTGCTTCTGATATCTTTTCGAGGTATAAAAAATTAGAGGGTTTCAATGTACTTCACCCAATGGGTTACGATTCATTTGGCTTACCAGCAGAACAATATGCGATTCAAACAGGACAGCATCCGGCTTTAACTACTGAACAAAACATTGCGCGTTATCGCGATCAACTTGACAAAATTGGATTTTGCTATGATTGGAGCAGAGAGGTGCGCACTTCGTCTCCGGAATATTATAAATGGACACAATGGATTTTCATTAAGTTGTTTAATTCATGGTATAATCCTAAGTCCAATAAAGCAGAAGACATTCAATCTTTAATAGACATTTTCGAACAACACGGTTCACTAGGTGTGAATTTGGAAATGCTCACAGGCGATATTGAAAAAAATGTAGCACCCTTTACAGCAGATCAGTGGAAAAATTTAGATCAAAAAAAGCAATTGGAAATACTGATGAATTTTCGTTTGGCCTATTTGGGAGAATCCTTTGTAAATTGGTGTTCTGCCTTAGGTACTGTATTGGCCAATGATGAGGTGGTAAATGGTGTTTCGGAACGAGGTGGGCATCCTGTTGAACGAAAGTTAATGAAACAATGGAGTATGCGAATTACGGCTTACGCTCAACGCTTGTTGGATGGGTTGGATGGAATAGATTGGTCTGAAAGTATTAAAGAGACACAGAGAAATTGGATCGGTAGGAGTGAGGG
>CAZLVX010000164.1:0-2536 GCA_964562965.1 uncultured Lishizhenia sp. | reverse complement strand
GAACTTGTATTTAAAATCACTACTCCTGCTCAGTTAGAAGCCGTCACCACATACGTCGAAAAAGCTAAAAATAGAAGCGAACGAGAGCGTCAGGCAGATGTCAATACCATCAGTGGAGTATTTACAGGTTCTTTCGTCGAACACCCATTTACAAAAGAACCAATTCCGATTTGGATTGGAGATTATGTATTAGTTGGATATGGCACAGGTGCTGTGATGGCGGTTCCAGCGCATGACGAACGTGATTTTAAGTTTGCCAAACATTTCAATATTCCATGCAAACAAGTTATTCTTCCATCCAATGAAACTCACGATATCGAAATTGCTGCTTGGACGGAAAAAGAGGGGAAATTGATGAATTCTGAATTTTTAAATGGATTATCAGTTAAGGAGGCAATTTCAAAAGCTATTGCAGAAATTACAAATCACAACGTAGGTAAGGGACGTGTGAATTATCGTTTGCGAGATGCGGTTTTTGGCCGACAGCGATACTGGGGAGAACCTATTCCAATTTTTTACAACAACGAAACACCATTCGCTTTAGATGAAAATGAATTACCGTTAAACTTGCCGGAAGTGGATAAATATTTACCAACCGAAGATGGTGAGCCTCCACTAGCACGCGCAGAAGATTGGAAACATAAAAATAATTATGAATACGAACGCTCAACTATGCCGGGTTGGGCCGGAAGTTCTTGGTATTTTTTACGCTATTTGGATCCTCAAAATTCAACTGAATTTGTAGGGAAAGATAAAGTAGAATATTGGCAAAATGTGGATCTCTATATTGGAGGATCAGAACATGCTACCGGTCATTTGCTCTATGCACGCTTTTGGACCAAGTTTCTTTTTGATAGAGGGTATGTGCCTTTCGAGGAGCCCTTCAAGAAGATGATCAATCAAGGGATGATTTTAGGGAGAAGTAGCTTTGTTTATTTAGTGATTGGAGAAAATAAATTTGTTACCCACTCATTAAAGGATCAATATAATTGTGTGCCAATTCATGTCGACATTTCTATGGTTGATAATGATAAATTGGATATGGAGGCTTTTCGTAAATGGCGACCGGAATATGCGGATGCAACATTTATTTGTGAGGTAGATGGAACCTATACGTGCGGTTTTGAAGTTGAAAAAATGTCAAAGTCAAAGTATAATGTACAAACACCTGATGAATTGGTCGAGAAATTTGGAGCCGATACCCTTCGGATGTACGAAATGTTTCTAGGACCGCTAGAGCAGACAAAACCTTGGGATACAAAAGGAATCACTGGAGTCCATAGCTTCTTGAAGAAATATTGGCGTTTGTTTCATGCGAACGGAGCCTTTCAAGTTTCGGATGGAGAACCTTCAAAAGAAGCAATGAAATCATTACACAAAACCATTAAAAAATTGAGAGATGATTTAGATAGATTCTCATTTAATACAGGAGTATCAAGTTTCATGATATGTGTAAATGAATTATCTGATCAAAAATGTACGAATAGACATGTCTTGGAGCAATTAACCATTTTGATGGCACCGTATGCACCGCACATCACGGAAGAGATTTGGGAGAAATTAGGACATGAGCCTGGGTCTATTCTTAAAGCAACTTATCCGACTTTTGACGCTAGCCAATTGGTAGAATCTTCTTTTGACTATCCTGTTTCTTTTAATGGTAAAATGCGCTTTAAATTAAACCTGCCCATGGATTTTTCAGTTCAACAAATTCAAGATGCCACCTTGGCTCACCACGATACTATTAAATGGTTAGAAGGAAAAGAACCTAAGAAATGCATCATTGTCCCAGGTAAAATTATAAATGTTGTGATTTAACGAACCAACTGAAGAACTTCTACGGCTTTTTCAATAGGAACAACGCTTTTCGGTAATTTTTTGAGATGTACTTTTATTTGTGCACCACCCGAACACAAAAGTGCGTCAGGAGCATCTTTCTGTAATTTTTCAAAATAATTTCGAATGAAAGATTCATCTACAGCTGTAAGCCAAGAACTAATAATGACTCTTGGATTCAGCAAGTTTATTGATTTCACAAGTGAATCATATGGCAAACTCTGTCCTAAGTAAAAGGTGCTAACCCCATGTTTTCTCAGTAAATATTGATAGAATAATAAACCCAATTCGTGCCATTCGTGCTCCGGAAGAAACAACAGAACAGGTTTCTCATCAACTGAAGGAATAGGCAATTTGTCGATTTCTGCAATAACTTTTTGACGAATTACATTTGACATAAAATGCTCTTGCGCAGGATTTATACTCCCAACTAAAAACATTACACCAATGCGCTCTAAAAATGGAATTAAGTGGTCTGTAAACGTTTTCTCAAGCCCAACTTCGTTAATAATTGCTTGCAGCGTATGGGTGAAAAGGCGTTCGTCCATTTCTAACAACGCCAAAACAAATTGTTCCCCACTTGTATCGAGTACACTTACGCTGTGAAGGTCCCAAACTTTCGTGGCAATTTCATTTTTGGAAAGCGCAGCGATTTTAGATATTTTAAGGCCGTGTTTATTAAGTAAACTAATGTTTAATA
>CAZLVX010000163.1:0-4134 GCA_964562965.1 uncultured Lishizhenia sp. | reverse complement strand
CCAATCGAAGTCGTATATAGCAGTTGTGGCGATTAAATCATTTTGATTGTTCGTTGAAGTATTTTGTGCTGTTGCCAAAAAAACATTAACTGTGAAACAGAAGATTAAAGCAAATTTTGTTTTCATATTTAATAATTTGGATATGACAAATTTACAAGTTGTATACCAGCAAAGAACCTTTAATCCTTATTTAGAATTATTCTAAAATACCATTTTTTTGGTATTGTGATGTTTGTTAAAACCGTCCAACTTTGCACTATGAAAAAAATAATTACATTACTTTTTGCGGCATCACCATTATTTTTTGGATTTGCTCAACCTATCGTTGACGACACAACTAAGTCAAAAGAAACAGTTGAAATATTACTGCGAAAAGATGCAAGAGATCTATTGCGAATGCAGTCAATTGATGGACTGCGCATCATGGCGGGGAAAAAGAATGAAGTGATTCAATTTTCGGCTTTAAATGCTGACCTTTCCACGAATAATTACCGTCAAATCATGGGTAAAGTACCGGGGATTTCTATATGGGAAAATGACGGTTCCGGCATTCAGACCTCCGTTGCAGCACGTGGATTGAGTCCTAACAGATCGTGGGAATTTAACGTTCGCATGAACGGTTGTGATATTTCATCAGAAGCCTTCGGTTATCCTGAGGCATATTTTACACCACCGGCAGAAGCTTTAGAAAAACTAGAAATCGTAAGGGGAGCGGCATCTTTGCAATATGGAACTCAGTTTGGTGGACTGATGAATTATGTGACAAAAAAGTCAATCGGAAATAAAGCATTTTCTTTTGAAACACAGCAGACTGTTGGAAGCTATGGATTATTCAATGCATACAATGCCATTGGAGGAAAATTAAAAAAGTTCTCGTATTACGGTTATTTACACCATCGAAGTGCGGACGGTTGGAGAGAAAACAGCAGATACAGAACCACCACAGGGCATGCATCCTTGTCTTATGCTTTCAGTTCAAAATTCTCCGCCACTTTAGAATACACACACATGGATTATTTGAGTCAACAACCGGGAGGGTTGACGGATTCAATGTTCAACGAAAATCATCAGCAATCGGTGCGCGCAAGAAATTGGTTCTCTACGCCTTGGAATTCAACAGCATTACATGTTGACTATCAGATCAATAAAACTGAAAAACTTAAGTTGAGCATTTTCCATACGTATGCACAGCGCAATAGCGTTGGATTTTTGAAAGATATCAACTTGCCCGATTCGTTAAATGGAAGTTATTTCAACCCGCGTCAAATAGATCGCGATTGGTACAATAACCTTGGAGCTGAGATGCGCTACTTGAAGCTGTATAAATTATTTGGTCAAGAATCTGCACTCTCCGTTGGTGGTAGATTGTATCGAGGAAGTACTATAAAAAGACAAGGTGGAATTGGAACTGTGAATAGTGATTTCGACTTGACAATTTCACAGCAACACACTTCAGTAAATGGAAGTTTCGATTATAAAAAAGATCAGCAGTATGGAACACAAAACGCTGCTTTTTTTGTGGAGAATATGTTTCAGTTAACGAAAAAGCTGTCTTTGACGCCAGGAGTACGAATGGAATATATTCTATCTTCTACAAAGGGATTAATAGATAAACCTGTAATTGGTGATACCCTAAGCGTACCTAATCAGGTAAGAAATGTAGTTCTTGGAGGTATTGGTGCTGAATATGATATAACGAAAAACACCAAATTTTACGGAAATTTCAGTCAAGCATTTAGACCTGTAACATTTTCTGAATTAACACCTGGAGCGACAACAGATTCCATAAATCAAAATCTGCGAGACGCCAATGGTTATAACATAGATTTCGGATTTAAAGGTTTTGTATTAGGCGCATTAAACTTTGACCTTGGTGCATTTTATTTGTTTTACGATAATCGAATCGGGACTATTGCAGTTAATGGTAGAAACTTAAAAACAAATATTGGTGCATCAGTTAGTAAGGGAATTGAGTCGTTAATAGAACTAGATGTGTTATCCTTGATCAAAACCGCTGAGTTTGGGAGTCTTAAATTGTTTGCTAACGTGGCATGGATTGATGCAAGGTATACACGATGGGATGATCCTTTGGCTTCGATTGATTCCACAAAAGATTTTAAAGGCAATTTTGTTGAGAACGCACCAAGAAATATTAATCGTTTTGGAGTGAGTTATAAGTACAAGCGTTTTTCTGCCACTTTTCAATTAAACCAAGTTAGTGAAGTTTATACAGATGCATTGAATACGGAAAAATCTAATGCTAAAGCAACCATAGGAAAAATTGAAGGGTATCAGGTGATGGATTTTTCATGTACCTATTTAATTAATGGAAAATATAATGTAAAACTTGGAGCTAACAATCTTATGAACGAAAAATATGCGACTAGAAGGTCTGGTGGATATCCGGGTCCTGGTTTACTACCTGGAAACGGGAGAACCGTATATTTCTCAATAGGAGCGAAGTTCTAATTTATTCTTATAGCTATATTCTATTTGTTTACCCTCGCATATGGGAATCGTTCAATTAATTCAGTTTTCGCATATCCGTCTAAGCCATTTATGGTAACAACGTTTCCTTTGTCAAGTTGAATCCAGTAATCATCGTTGAGCATCGATTCGTTCACATAAATTTTTTCAATGGATGCAATCACATGAAGTGTTCCGTTTTCGTGAATGGTGTATTCGTTAAGATATTTACATAACAACTGAACTGGACTTTGGTCTACAAAGGGAACGGTAACGCCTTGTTTCCATTCCACTGTGATTCCTGTTGCTTCGAATTCACTCACTTCTTTAGGGTAATTGGCAGAAGTTTGATGTGCCTCCGAAATGATAGATTCGGAAATAGCATTTACCGAAAAATAACCCAATTCTCTGAGGTTGGAATAGGTATGTCGAGGAACTGTAGTGGGACGAAGTATAAAACCTAATAATGCCGGATCACTCCCTAAGTGGGTTATGCTTGAGAATACAGCAAGATTAGTAACGCCATCTTTCGAAACAGTGCCAATTAAATTAGCAGATTTGTAGCCCATACACGAATTAATAAGATTCAATCGCGGCACCTTGCTTAGCGTTTCGAAATAAGATTTATCCAAACAAATCATCTTTTTGAAATTTTATTGTTAGAAATACTGCGTTGTCTGGAACATTTGAATCTATTAATTTCTGAGGGTCTTCCATGTATGTGCTTGGTTTTGCATGCTTCAACGCTCTCTCGCCACCTCTTGTATGAACTCGCCTTCAATTCTTTTTTCATTAAATTTCTAACCGCTTGTTCGTTCAATCCAAATTGCAATTTTATAGCGTCGAAAGGTGTTCTGTCTTCCCATGCCATTTCAATAATGCGGTCGATATCTATTTCTGAAAGCTCACTTTTATCTTCCTTTTTTGGTGATACGTATGCCAATGGAGAAGGTAAATCACTGTACTGACAAATTAGGTCTAGTTCCATCTCTTTTGATAACATTTGTCCTTATCGTATTGTTCTTCTTGCTTTTCAGTATTGAACTTTCTGCCTGCTCTCGGATCATTTCCAACTCCTGCAATGTAGGCCCAATTTCCCCAGTTAGAAGAAACGTCGTAATCAATTAATTGCGATTCAAAATAAGATGCCCCAACTCGCCAATCCTGCTCTAAGTCGTAAATAAAATAACTTGCTACAATTTGCCGCATGCGATTAGAGGTCCAACCTGTGGCTTTTAATTCCTTCATCGCTGCATTAACGAATGAACTTGGCGTTTCTCCATTCACCCATGAATCTATAACTTGTTTATTTCGAGTTGGTTTTCGATCTGATTTGCCTAAAATCCCATGTAATTGAAAATATTCCAACGGATGTTTCTTGAACGAAAAACGAAAGAAATCACGCCATAACAATTCAAAAATCAACCAGTAAGTAGAATCATTCGAAGCAACTGCTTCTTCAAAACGCTTCACCTCGTGGTAAATGAATTTCGGAGAAAGACAACCCAACGCCAACCAATGCGATAGTTTTGACGAGAAATTTATGCCAATAAGTTCATTACGAGTTTCCTTATAATGCAAAACGTGTTTATATTCAAAAATGTAGGAATGCACATGTTTCAAAGCTGAGGTTTCTCCTCCCAAATCGGGGAGTGATGAGCGATTGTC
>CAZLVX010000162.1:1182-4158 GCA_964562965.1 uncultured Lishizhenia sp. | reverse complement strand
TTTGACTTATGAATAATGCTCCATTAGCCGAACGAATGCGACCTAAAATCCTGGACGATTACATTGGACAAGCGCATTTGCTCGCAAATGAAGCTCCGCTGAGAAGAGCTTTAGATGCCGGGGTAATTCCTTCAATGATTTTTTGGGGTCCACCAGGAGTTGGAAAGACTACTTTAGCACAATTGGTTGCACGACACTTAAATCGACCAATTCATACTTTGTCAGCAATAAGCTCAGGAGTAAAAGACGTTAGAGAAGTTATTCAACAAGTAGAAAACGGCGGGTTATTTCAACCAAAAGGCACTATTCTATTTATTGATGAAATCCACAGGTTTTCCAAGGCACAACAAGATTCTCTTCTTGGTGCAGTGGAGAAAGGGATTGTTACGTTAATCGGTGCAACGACCGAAAACCCATCTTTTGAAGTAATCTCGGCCTTACTTTCAAGATGCCAAGTATACACGTTAAAAGATCATACAAAAGAAGATTTATTGTTGCTTTTGAACCGTTCGATTTCAGAAGATATATACCTAGCAACAAAATCCATAACACTTCGGGAAACTGGCGCATTATTGCGAATTTCAGGAGGCGATGCTCGCAAATTATTAAATGTTTTTGAAATAATTATTGGAACATTTCAAGATCAAAAAGAAATTGAAATTACAGATGAAATCGTTTTAAATAATGCCCAGCAAAGTTTGGCAAAATACGACAAAGACGGCGAACAGCATTACGATATTATTTCTGCTTTTATTAAGTCGATTCGTGGTAGCGATGTTAATGCAGGAATCTACTGGTTGGCTCGAATGGTAGAAGGCGGAGAGGATCCTAAATTTATCGCCAGAAGGTTATTGATTTTAGCTGCAGAAGATATTGGTTTAGCTAATCCAAACGCTTTATTAATGGCGAATGCATGTTTTCAATCAGTAGAACATGTCGGTTGGCCTGAATCCCGCATTATATTAGCGCAATGCGTTGTGTACTTAGCGTCATCGCCGAAAGGTAATGCAGCATACAAAGCCATTAATGAAGCACAGCAATTAGTTAGATCAACTGGAGATTTAGCCGTACCCTTAAATTTGAGAAATGCGCCAACAAAATTGATGGAAGAATTAGGATATGGACAAAAGTATCAGTACAGTCATGATTTTCCTGGTAACTTTATAGAACAAGAATTTTTGCCAGACGAAATTAAAGGACATAATTTTTATCATCCTGGTAGCTCTTCAAAAGAAAAAGAAATTCACGAAGCAATGAAAAAGTTATGGGCTACTAAATATTCAGCAGATTAATGAGATTAATCTATTACCTTTTCATTTATCCAATTTCCCTTTTACCGATGAGGGCATTGTATCTCATAGCAGATATATTATTTCTCATATTCTACTACCTAATACCCTATCGAAAAAAAGTTGTCAGGACGAATCTTGTGAATAGTTTTTCAACGTTAAGTCTTGTTAAAATAAAACAAATCGAAAAAGATTTTTATAAGCATTTTTGTAATGTACTAGTTGAAGGTATTAAAAACTTAAGTATATCAAAAAGCAACTTAGCGAAGCGATTTACTGTAACAAATCCTGAACTTTTAGATGGATTGTATGCCAAAAATCAATCAGTGGTTCTTGTTTCAGGACATTATGGTAATTGGGAATGGTTAATTACTGCTCAAGCAACCTTATTTCAGCATAAGGCCTTTGGTATTGGGATGCCATTGACTAGTAATTTTTGGAACGATAAATTAAATGAAAAGAGAAGCCGGTTCGGAATGACTGTATTGAACGCAAAGAACTACAAAGAGGCGTTGAAAAATAGTTCTCAACCTTTCGCTGTACTTACCTTAGGAGATCAAGCGCCCCCAACATCAGAAAAAGCATTTTGGACTAATTTTTTAAATCAACCTACTCCTGTATTGCTTGGAACAGAATTTATGGCCAATGAATTCAATGCAGCTGTCGTGTATTTTTCCATAATACCTGTAAAACGCGGATATTACAACATGACCTTAACACTCGTTTCTGACAATCCAAGAAGTCATTCGTTTGGTTATATCACAGAAACTCACACGCGTTTATTAGAAAACCAAATAAAGTCAAACCCATGTAATTGGCTTTGGACACATAAACGATGGAAACGCAGTCTTCCCGATAATTTAGAAACACTTCGTGAATCACAAGAAAAGGCCTTTAACGAACGATTTAGGTCGTAAAATACTTATCGATTAGATTTTTCTGCTCAAAGAGGACCAGCCGCCACCGTTGTGCACTTCTTTAAATCCGTTTGCTAACAAAATACTTTTTGCTGACGAACTTCTCATACCAGAGGCACAACAGGTAATCACTACTTTGTCTTTTGGAATTTTGTTCAGTTGGGCATTCAAATTTTGAAGTGGAATATTCATACTTCCTTTAATATGTCCGGATTTATATTCACCTGTAGTTCGCACATCTACGATCACGCCACCATTTTCAACAATTGATTTATAATCAACGGATTTACCGAATAATTTCGAAAAAAAGGACATTTTATTGATTGTTAAGTTGATAATTTACATCAAGCCAAGATCCTCCATTTTCACAATCCATACCTAAAGATTTAAAATATTGAGTCGCTTGTCCACTACGACCACCACTTGCACAGCAAAAAATAATGGGTTGGGGCAAGGCTTTAATTTCTTCCACTCTCGCTACGACCTCTTGAAGAGGAATATTGATAGATCCTGCTACATGTCCTCCTCTAAACTCTTCGATGGTTCGCACATCTACAATTGTTAACTTACTTTCCATTTTGTTCTGATTTTTCATAAAAAAGTTCATGAATTACCTGAAAGAGAAATCCTCCAATAAAAGCACCGAGCATAACCGTAATCAATACATTTGATGTAATTGTACACCCTCCTTCACAAGGAAATGCTAAGTAATACAAATACCCTCCGAGTCCTCCGGTTAAGTATCCAGCAATTGTAAAAAGTGTTTCTTT
>CAZLVX010000162.1:0-1082 GCA_964562965.1 uncultured Lishizhenia sp. | reverse complement strand
TAATTTTTGACAAAAGTAAGCAGGTAAATAATTAGTGTTTGTATCTTTTGTTACACGACACTAAAAATTGCACCTTTCTTCGTTAAATTTACAGAAAATTAATGAATCAACATTTTCTGAATCATTTCTTAATCAAAGGACTGAATTAGAATTTGTCAAAAAAATACAAACTAATGAAACACGTTTCTCGAGCCTCTATCGATAAAGCAATTGAGATAGTTGATAACCTAAATGATGAACAACTGGAAATCATTACTCAAAAATACACGAGTGAGCAAGCAATCTTGTTTGATTATGTAATTTCTGCAGCACTTGAATATCAAAATGAAGACTTAGACGGACTTATTGTCTATTATTTTTGTTTAATAAACGAATCTTTTTCTCAGGAAGGCATTTCACTGAAACCTATTACAGAGGAAGACATTGATGAAGTTCACGAACCTTTCTTTGACATGCTTGACGAGTATTTTGAATCGGAGGATGAAGAATTGATTGAGTCTTTTTGCGATCAACCCCATTTGGCCTTTCTAATGGCTACAGATGTTTCTACCGCTGATGATGATGGGAGTGACATGTCAGAGGAGACAGCAGAGCAAATATATGTGGTTATGTTAGCCATGATTGCCATTATGAATAGAGCTATAATCTAAAAGAACGAAGATGTTAAAAATTGACATGCACTCGCATATTATTCCGAAAGTTATGCCCAACTGGACGAAAAAGTTTGGGTATGGAAAGTTTATTCATTTAGAACACAATGAAGACGGTACTGCTGATATGATGCAAGGCGGTCAATTTTTCAGAAGAATTAAAGATAATTGTTGGGACGAGATTATTCGCATTCCAGAGTACGATAAGTTTAACACACAGGTTCAAGTTGTTTGTACTATTCCCGTAATGTTTTCTTATTGGGCCGAACCTAACGACTGTTTAGAATTAAGTGAATTTCTAAATGATCACATCGCAGAATTGGTTCATAAATTCCCTAAAAATTATATTGGCCTCGGAACCATTCCAATGCAAGATAAACAATTAGCCATTAAAGAACTTGAGCGAATTAAGTCAATAGGGTTAGTTGGTAT
>CAZLVX010000161.1:0-4175 GCA_964562965.1 uncultured Lishizhenia sp. | reverse complement strand
CATGAGTTACAAACAGGCATCAGTCACCGATCCAACAAATTTTAAGTGCTTTTTAGCCTTGGCTTCTGTGGAATTAGAATTGAATAGTTATTATGCAGCACTGGAACATGCAGCTAAAGCTTATGAACTCGCGAAAAAGAAAAAGGATGGCGAGCTGAATTTTGTCAAAGCGTCTGCTCATCATCGAATGGGGGAATTGGAATCTGCTCTTCAGCATTATAAAGCTGCAGAAGTTGGTTACGGTAAGTCGATGTCTAAAGAGTTAGAAATCCCAACATTAATTTTACAATGTCAATTTGGTTTAGAAGAATTGGCAAAAGGAGTCAAAAACTTACGAAAACCGTTAGCAGAAGAATTAATGACTAAACACGATGAGTATGGTCCTATTCTTACCTTGGGAGGAAAAACGTTGTTTTTCACAGCTCGGAAACCGGAAACAACGGGAAACAACATGAATCCAGATGATCAGCGTTTTTTTGAAGATATTTACCAAGCTTCTTGGAATGAAGAATCAAAAACGTGGGAGCTCAATGAAGAGGCAATAGAAGGTGTAAACACAGAAGGTTTTGATGCGCTAAACTATGTAAGTGAAGATGGTATGTATGCATTGGGTACGCTCAATACTTCTGCATCTAAAGAGAAAACTACGGCGTCGTCTGAAATTGTGGAATACGGTTCTGGAGATCCGGGAATATTAAGTTCTGCAACTTTAATTAATCAAAAAGATTTGAACACATCTTATTTTGAAGGTGCAGCGACAGTTTCAGATACAGTGATTTATGAGGATGAAACCACCTCACAATGGATGGTATTTGTTTCTGATCGCAATGGAGAGAAATCAATGACAGATTTATACATGGTGGAAAAAAAGAATGATGTATATCAACAAGTACAAGCCATGCCTAAAGGAATTAATACTACAGGTAGAGAAACAACTCCATACCTTTCGCCAGATGGCAACACCTTGTTCTTCAGTTCCGATGCGTTACCTGGTATGGGAGGTTTCGATATTTACTATTGTAAAAAAGAAAATGGAACATGGGGTTCTCCTGTTAATTTAGGCGCTCAATTTAATACTGTTAACGACGACACCCACTTTCAATGGTACCCAAGTATGAAAAAAGCAGTTTTGGCAAGTATTGCAGAAAATGACGAATCCTTTAATTATCAGCTTTTCGAAATAGATTTGACAGGATTGGATCTGCCTTTCTTGAAATAATTTATGGATTTTTTACTTTAAAATCATCTTACCTAAAATTAAGCTATGAAAAACATTTTTATTGGCATTGCAACAATGCTTGTCTTTCCCTATTGGGCTCAAAAAGAAGTTCCTGTGACAGCCCCGCTTCAAAAAGCTACAGTTTTTTTTACCGGTGCTCAATTGCATCATGAACATACGGTAGAACTAAAGCCGGGAAAACAAGAAATCATTTTTCAAAAATTGACAGATTTTATTGATCCAAATACGGTTCAAGTTAAAGCTATGGGAACGCTTACGATTCTTTCTGTGCGAACAAGAAAAAATTACGAAGACCCAAAAATAAGCAACGAAGAAATTGAGAAATTGAACACTCAAAAAAAGACATTAGAATTAAAGAATGAAGCCCTTCAAAATGAATATAACGTTTTGGATATGGACCGAAATCTATTGTTGAAAAATCAGGATTTGAAAGGGAATGACCAAGGATTGAAAATTGCTGAATTAAAGGAAGCCTATGCGTTTATGCATCAAAAATTAATGGAAATAAATTCACGACAATCATCAATATATACTGAGTTAGAGGAGGTCCAAAAGCAAATTAATAAAATTGAACAAGAAATTCTAAGTCAACGAAGTAAACCTGTTATTAATTATTCTGAAGTTGTTGTTGAGGTAGATGTTGAAAAAGCGGGTGATGCGTCATTCTATGTTCAGTATATTACACCGCGAGCTACATGGAAACCATATTATGATATGCGTAGCGATGGTATTGGAAAACAGGTAAAATTAGAGGCGAAAGCAAATGTTTCACAAACAAGTGGCATAGAGTGGAAAAATGTCAACGTTGTATTGTCTACCAATGATCCTTATGAAAATGCTCAAGAACCTAATCTAAGCCCTTGGTATATAAACTACAACAATACACCTCAGAAATACACACAAACAACGCGTCAATTACCTTCTGTAGATTATTCTGGACAAAAAATTAGGGGAGAAGTCATAGATGCATCCACCGGTTTGTCATTGCCCTTTGCTAAAATTACTTTCCCATCTAATCCGAATGTTGGAGCAGTAACTGATTTTGAAGGAAAATTTGAAATCATTGTACCCAAAGGAGAATCACAAATTAAATCAAGCTTTGTGGGGTACGATCAACAACAACAATCCATTAATTCTGCCTACATAAAGTTTTTTATGAAACCTCAAACTGTGGACTTGAAAGAGGTTCAAGTTATGGCTAGCAAATCAGTTTCAAGTCAAGTTATGACCATTGGAGGAGTTGCATCTTCCTTTGCGGATGGCGATTATACCCTTTCGCGATCTGATATTGCTGTTCGTGGTGCGAGAAACAAAAAAAATGGGAAAATGCTAGTTGAAAAGGATAAGGAAGAAAACTACAAAAACTATTCTCCAACCGTAACAACAATTGTTGAAAAAAAGGATATGCGTATGGAATATACAATCCTTTCCAAAATGTCTATTCCTACCGATGGAATGGATCACAAGGTTAGCATTGCTACTTTTGATATGAACGCAAATTACGAATACCACGCGATTCCGAAAGTGGATCCAAGTGTGTATTTATCGGCACAAGTTTCGGGCTGGGAAAAATTAAATTTGTTAAGTGGGGAATCAAATATTTATTTTGATGGAACTTTTCTTGGAAAATCGTATTTGGATGCGAGCACAACAAAAGATACTTTATCTTTTTCCTTTGGTAAAGATTCCAAGATGAAAATTGAGAGAACGCGCATTAAAGAGAAATCAAAACAACGATTGATAAACAATCGACAGAAGTTTGAAGTGAGTTGGGAAATAAAATTGAAAAATAATGGAGGAGCAATAATTCCAGTAGTCATTAAAGATCAGTTTCCAATTTCTTCAAATTCAGATATAAAGGTGAAAGAAGGTGAAGTTGGTGATGGAAAAGTAGAAGAAAATTCAAAAATAATTACTTGGATATTTAAAAATGGCATTCCTAGTTCTCAGGCCATAACGTTTGATTATTCAGTTGATTATCAAAACGGCATTCGCTTGTATCTAGAATAACTCGATGTGACTTGCAGCCAACACAGAACTTATTTGTAATTTGGTCGTGAGAAAATGCCACGTCTTTTTTTTCATATTGCATACAATGGGACACCTTACCACGGGTGGCAAATTCAACCGAATTCATCAAGTGTTCAAGGCGAAATTACGGAGGCATTAACGAGATTAAACAGCAATGAGCCTATTGAAATTGTAGGTTGTGGAAGGACGGACACAGGAGTGCACGCGGCAAACTACTATTTTCATGCGGATATTTCCATACTTTCGCCAGAGGAGCTAAAATTCAAATTGAATAAAATGCTACCTGAATCGATCGTTGTCTTCAATGTTTTTCCAGTTCCAAATGAACTTCATGCTCGTTTTGATGCGCGTTGGAGGACTTATCGTTATTTTATTCATCAAGAAAAAGATCCATTCAAAGAAAATCAAAGTTGGTATTTTACGCCGTCTTTGGATATGAGTGCCATGAATAAAGCTGCCGAAGCATTGATTGGAAACCAAGATTATACGTCATTTGCACGCCTTCATACCGACGTAAAAACAAACATCTGTGAGGTAAAGAAAGCAAATTGGTACATTAATGAGAATAAGCAATTGGTTTTTGAAATTATAGCGAATCGATTTCTTCGAAATATGGTAAGGGCAATTGTTGGAACTTTAGTTGATGTGGGATTGAATAAAATAAGTACACAAGACGTTGAAGCAATTCTTAAAGCAAAGGACAGGCAAGAAGCTTCTGTTTCTGCACCTGCTTGTGGGTTGTTTTTATGGAATGTAGAATACGACGCCTTAAGTGAATGAAATTTCTGCTAGTTCTATTTCTTTTTCTTTATAGTTATGCGGCCATTCGTTATCACATCGGAAAAGAATTGGGACCAACTGCATTTTTATTTGTTTTCAATAAAGCCTTGGCTTGGTGGTGCGC
>CAZLVX010000160.1:3396-4186 GCA_964562965.1 uncultured Lishizhenia sp. | reverse complement strand
ATTATAAAGGTTAAAACAGAATAAAAACCAGATTGTGTGTTCGAAGTTTAAAAAATAAAAATTTTCTCGTTTTTTTAGAATTTCTAGAATTTTAAACCTTTTATTTACTTTATTTTAAACCATTTAACACACGTGAAAGTTCTTAAACTTTAATTTATAATGATTATATCTGAAACACCTTACTAAGGAATACTTTATGATTGATTTAAATCAACCTGAAATTATTGCTCTCCAACAACCTATCCGTGATGTTCTTTACAATCATACCACCATGAATGGCAATGATGATTATGATGAAGATACTCGCAGCCTCCTAGTTCGTCTCTTTGTGAAATATCTCAATGCTCTTCAAATTCCAGTATCTGAATTAGGTCTGGCTCGCGCTAACCTCAAAGTGCTGAACAATGATGAATTCTGTAAATGGGAAGATTATGATAATTCAGTCACCCTTAAAAATGTCATCATTGATAACAGTCATCCTGAAGCTATGCAACCTGAAACCAAAATCGATGTGTATATCTGGCTTGATGGCATTATGCAAGCCACCGTTTACAATGAAGATGTTGGTGGCCTGTTTGATCCATGTAACGGTCATCCTGTTATCGATATACTTGAAAATCCTGGCAGAATGATTGACGAAGTTCGTATGACTATCTTTGATTTAATCAATGAACTCGATGATGAATTTGATGATGATTCAGAATTTGAATGTTAATAATTCGTTCATAGTCCATAATAAAATTTTCCACTTTTTTTAGACTTTTTAGAATTTTTAAACCTTTTATTTACT
>CAZLVX010000160.1:0-3386 GCA_964562965.1 uncultured Lishizhenia sp. | reverse complement strand
TATTCTATCTAATACTACAACGGGATTAAATTCCCGTTTTTCTAGAAAAGTAAGAATTTTTAAACCTTTTATTTACTTCATTTTAAACATTATAGAGCACGTGAAAACTCTTAAAAATTAGTTTATAATACTATTATAATAAATAAAAAACTTCAACCTTTTAAAAGGATTTCGTATGTCAGCCAACAATCCGCTCACATTCATCGCCTCCAGTACTTCCATTTCTCCTAGCAATGGTGTCCGTCAAGCTCGTAGTAAATGTTGGATCAGCATCGACCGTTTAGCCAGTCCTGCACCTACCAATATTATTGATCTCATGATGGAACGTTATAACAAACCTAACCGTCAAATGACCAATGTCATTAAAGCTGCCATTGCGGAAGCTTACAATGAAATATGGTCGATCACTAACCATAATATTATTGATGATCGTATTAAAAAGATCACTGCTAAAGATATCAAATTAAAATGGGATCAATATTGCGGTTGTTCCTGTCCTTGCTCACCAGGCTATCGCGTCAGTTTTAATGAAGATTTATTTATCCTTTCTAGCGTTAAATACAATGCCGATATTGTTGTCTATTTACGACCATCATTAACTGCAGATGAACCTCAACCTAAAACTGCTGAAGCGGCGGAACATGAAATGAATATTGCAGTTTTTACCGATACCTTAAGTCGTGGCGGTCGTCCTGTCAAAATCCAAATTACCAAACCATTTCAAGTCATCAAGAAATAAATGAAAGGTCAATTTATGTTTTCCAATTCCGATACTCCTGAAAACCTCCGTTATAACATTGTTCGTTTCTATCGAAATCATAATAGACGTATCATTGCCAGAAATGTCAGTTATGATGCCGCTCGCGAACACTGCTCTAATCCTGAAACCTCATCTCGTACCTGTACCAAACCACATAACAAAGCCAGAACCCGAAAGTTAGGTGAATGGTTCGATGGTTTCGAAAGAGTATAATGTCAGTTGAACTAAAACAAACCGTCTGGGTATCTTGTTATCCTACTCATCAAAATCAAATTGGATTTGGTCATATCACTAAACTCTTTGAGACTGAAGAAGGTCCTGCTTTTGAATTCTACGACGAAATCAATGGCGGCTTTCGCACCGGCCTAGTTAAAGACATTATTGAGAAACCTAATGGTCGCATGATGGGACAATACGCCAAATCCAAAAATGACCTAGCTAATGTTGGTAAAGATAAAAACGATAAAAGCAAAAAGAAATAATTCCCGTTTTTTTAGACTTTCTAGAATTTTTAATCTCTTTCAATTAACTTTAACATACGTGAAAACTCTTACCATTTAATTTATAATGATTATATCTTAATGATAAACCTAAACCTTCAAAAAGGATACTGACACATGTCAACAGATAATCCATTGATTTTTACCGCATCTAATGTTACCATTGCTCCTGCTCTCAAACCTGCTACTAAAGCTGCCAAAAGTAAATGTTGGATTAGAGTGGAACGTACTGAAAGCAAAACCATTCAGGATTTACTCTTTGAAAGGTATAATAAACCTAACCGCCAAATGACCAATGCTGTTAAAGCTGCCATTGCCGCTGCATATAACAAATTTATCAATGACAATAACTGGAAAAATGTTGATGGCGTTGTCGATAATACCTTGTCTTTATTATCGCCTGAAGATATCAAATTAGAATGGGACCAATATTGTGGTTGTTCCTGTCCTTGCTCTCCTGGATATCGCGTCACCTTCAAAAAAGGATTTAGTCCAGACACCAAAATCAATGTCAGGTCTGATGTGAGATATAATGCCGATATCTATGTTGATTTAAAACCAGCTATCAACTTCAATGCTCCTTTTGAATTATTACCTAAGGAAAAACAAATAGAAACCGATGACCTATTCAGACAATCACCTGATGCTGAAACTATGCAAAATGGTGGTGGTCGTCTCAAAATTTAATCCATTAAATAAAGATATAATTGTTTTTAAACTTCTCGTTTTTTTAGACTTTTTAGAATTTTTATACTAAGTCCATTTTTTAATTTATTTAATAATCTAAATGTACGTGAAAGATACTAAATTTTAATTTATAATGATTATATCTAAACCACCACACCTTAATAAGGATTTGTATGTATACACATCAACCTGATTTTATTGCTACTCTCTTCGCCCGCACCCAATACAGTTGGTTCAAGGAAACCCATGCATCATTGAAATATCATTATGAATTCAGTCAAAAAGAAGATAAAATCAGTTACCTTCCTGATGAAATCACTGGTCTTGTCAATGTCACCATTTCTTATCTGAACCTCAACCGTACCCCTCGTTTTGTCAATGGCTTTTGGCAAGGTCAATCTACCGAACCTGATTTCAAAATTCCTATGACTCGTCGTACCTTCAAAAAAATTGATATCAATAATCCTAAAGATATTGCCATGCTTCAAAGGTATTTTGATGGGGTACAACACCGTTGCATTCCTGATCTTGTGTTAGGTACTTATGATTGCCTTCAAACCGTTTCTTATGGTTATGGCCTATCAGGTCCTACTAAAAATCAAGACCGTACCACCCAAAACCTCCGACTTACTCATGGTCTAGCTTTAAATTGTCCTGGTTTCAATGGGCTAACTCCTCGTGCTCCCTGGGAAACCTTAATCAGAATGCAAATCCAAATCAGTCAAGCTCAAACCAAATAATCTTCCATTCAATTACCGAATAATTTAAATTGGCCAGTCATTCAGTTGATTGGCCTTTTTTTCTTAAAAGTCTAGAAAAATTAGAAACAGGCGCGTGTACGTGGGAAGTTGGTCGAGAGGAGGGGGTAAATTCGGAAAGAGTAGAGCTGGCGGTTGGGGCAGGTGGGGGGTAGTGGGAAGAGGTCCGGAAAAGTTGGAGAAAGGAAATCGGTCGGAAAAAAAGTTCTGGTAGTGTCGGGGACTGGCAAAATTCTGGCCGGGAGGAAAAATTGAAAACGGAAAACCCGGAAACTTTCCGGACGCATTTTTGGGACCGAAATATTTCGAGGGGGGGAAAATTTCGATATTCCGGGCGATCGCGTGTGAGAGTATTTTTCAGGACCTAACCAAAATTTCGAGCGTTTCTGACACAGTTTAACTACTTTTCTCCCAGCGGAAAGCCGACATTTCTCAAAAAATGAACTTGTGCATAGAGCTAGTGACGTCTTTTTTCTCAGTTTTTATTAACAAAAAATGTAAAAGTGGTCTGGCGCTTCACAGGATAACTTTCAGTCTTTTCGAAATCAAAAGTATCTACTTTTTGCGGGGGTCGGAGTCAAATTAATTTTAGTCAATTGTTAGGTCTCCCATAAAAAGTGGTCCTGTGTTGTCAGATACAGCTTTTACATTTTTTCTGAAATTTTATCTACTTTTTGCGGG
>CAZLVX010000159.1:0-4229 GCA_964562965.1 uncultured Lishizhenia sp. | reverse complement strand
CAGGAGGAACTTGGATATTAAATGCAGAACAACATCCTTTACATCCTGGTAATTCTCATCCCAATGCGCATGTAGAAGGTTGCGGACCAGGAACAGGTAATGGAGACGTAAATGATTTACCACTTGATGATGCTGACCCAGTTAATGATATCTACTGTGGTGTTGTTACAGGAAGTTATGACCCAAATGATAAAAGAGGTTTTCCTACAGGTGTTACCGATCAACATTTCATTTTACCAAATCAACAATTACAATATGTAATTAGATTCCAAAATACAGGTACTGATACCGCATTTACAGTTGTAATAAGGGATACACTTGATCAAAATTTAAACATTATGTCCGTTACTTCTGGTGTTTCAAGTCATGATTATGACTTTAAAATGTATGGTCCAAGGGTACTTGAATGGACATTTCATAATATAAATCTTCCTGACAGCGGAAACAGTGAACCAAACAGCCATGGGTTTATTACGTTCACCGTAGATCAAATTCCGAATTTATCCCCAGGCACAACAATACTTAATAACGCCGATATATACTTTGATTTAAATGAACCCATCATTACAAATGAGACGTGGCATACCATAAACTTGGAACATTTTGCCACAATGTCCACCTTACATATCGATCAAATGTCAATTAATGTTTTTCCAAATCCTGCGAGTGACTTCATCACTATTGCATTTGATAAAACACATCAAAACTTACCGTTCAGCTTGAGTGATTTATCCGGAAAAGAGGTCATGAATGGTTTATTAACAAACCAAGTAAACTATCTGGATGTAAGAGACTTGAGACAAGGATCATATTTACTAAAAATTAAAAACCAAACGGTAATGCTTCAACTTGTGAAATAAGTAGGAAAAGATCGAAAGAAAAAAGGGCTGTTAATACAGCCCTTTTTATTTTTTTAAATTTTATTCTCTTACAATGAAAAGGCAGACTTCACCTTATCGACAAAATCCAACCTTTCCCAAGTAAATAATTCTACTTGCTTTGAAATTACCTTTCCGTCTGGACCTTTAAACGTTTTGGTTACCACCTCATTTTTTCTACCCATGTGACCATATGCCGCTGTCTCTTGATAAATTGGATTTCTTAATTTCAGTCGTTGCTCGATGAAATATGGGCGCATATCGAAAATTTCACCTAATTTTTCGGCAATCTGTCCATCGGTTAAATTTACCTTAGAAGTTCCATAGGTATTAACATATAGACCACATGGCTCAGCAACACCAATAGCATAAGATACTTGAACTAAAATTTCGTCACACAAACCTGCTGCCACTGCATTTTTCGCGATATGACGTGTAGCATATGCGGCTGATCTGTCCACCTTGGAAGGATCTTTTCCTGAAAAAGCTCCACCACCATGAGCGCCTTTACCTCCGTAGGTATCCACTATAATTTTTCTCCCTGTCAAACCAGTATCTCCGTGTGGACCACCAATCACAAATTTTCCGGTAGGGTTAATGTGGTAAGTAATTTGATCGTTGAATAATGCTTGTAGCTCCGGCTTCAATTTGGCTTTCACACGAGGAATAACAATTTCCACGATGTCTTTTTTTATTTTTGCCAACATTTCAGGTTCACTCGCAAAATCATCGTGTTGAGTGGAAACTACGACTGTGTCTATTCGTTGCGGCACGTTATCGTCGGAGTATTCAATAGTAACCTGAGATTTTGCATCCGGGCGTAAATATGGAATTAAAGCAGATTCATTGTTGCGAATATGCGACAATTCTTGAAGGATTTTATGTGCTAAATCCAATGCTAAAGGCATGTAATTTTCCGTTTCTTTTGTGGCATAACCGAACATCATCCCTTGGTCACCAGCACCTTGTTCTTCAGGATTTTTTTTATCAACACCTTGATTGATGTCTGAAGATTGTTCATGAATGGCAGAAAAAATACCACATGAATTGGCATCAAACATATACTCCGATTTCGTATACCCGATTCTACGAATGGTTTCCCTTGCAATTGCCTGAACATCAAGATAAGAAGTTGATTTTACTTCTCCTGCAAGAACTACTTGACCTGTGGTCACCAACGTTTCACATGCAACCTTTGAATTAGGATCAAATGCCATGAAATGATCAATTAACGCATCAGATATTTGATCGGAAACTTTGTCTGGATGTCCTTCGGATACAGATTCAGAGGTAAATAAATAAGCCATTTTATTTTATTTTAGGCCACAAAGTTAATGATTATGAACGGAAAGGAAAAGAAATTAATGTAAAACCTCCCTCTTCAACAAAGGATTGGGGCGGTAGCGATCTTCGCCGTAAAATGAGAAAAGAGTCTCTAAGCGATTTAATATTTCTTTCGTTCCAATTTCTTTCGACCATTCTATTAATCCTTTTGGGTAGTTCACACCTTTTGTCATAGCTAAATCAACTGCCTCAGAAGTGGCTACTTGCATGAAGACAGCGTCGTACGCTTCATTTATTAACATGGCTAAAATTCTATCTACAATTTGTTGACCAAGTGCATAGTCTTTGGTTGGTGGTGGAATACTTGCCCCTTCCGAATAATCGTAATAACCGCGACCAGTTTTCCTCCCATAAAAACCCGCTTCACTGTGTCGTTTTTGAGTAAAGGAAGGTTTAAATCGAGGATCGTAATAAAACGCTTGAAAAACAGATTCAGTCACGGCATAATTGACATCATTTCCAATGTAATCCATTAAGGTGAAAGGTCCCATTTTAAATCCGCCTATTTCAGTCATTGCCCAATCAATAGTTGCAAAATCTGCAATCCCCTCCTCATAAATACGCAACGCTTCTCCATAAAAAGGCCTTGCCACACGATTTACAATAAATCCTGGAGTGTCTTTACAGACCACCACCGTTTTACCCCATGATTTCATTAAGTCAACAGCCTCATCACATGTGCTTTGATCCGTCTGAACAGCTGGAATTACCTCAACTAATGGCATCAAAGGTGCGGGATTAAAAAAATGAATGCCAATTATACGATTTGCCTTTTGCAATGATCCACCTATGGAAGCAATGGATAATGAAGAGGTATTACTCGCTAATATACAATCTTCAGCAACTATCTTTTCGAGCGATTCAAATACTTTATGCTTAACCGCTAAATCCTCCACAATGGCCTCAATGATCAGACCGCAAGTTGCAAAATCGTTAATATCCGATGAGTAGAGAATACCCCTTTCAATTTCGTTTTTTTGAGCATCAGTTATTTTTCCTTTCTCTACTAATTTTGATAAGGTCTTCTCTAGATTTGATTTCGCTTTTTCAAGTTGATCGGTATTCAAATCAACTAAAACTACTTTATGTCCACTTTGTGCAGCCACTTGAGCTATTCCTGCTCCCATCGTTCCAGCACCTAGTACTCCTATGGTTTTTTTCATTTTTTTATTTTGTTGTTGTGACTTTAGAATGTTAAGATTTTAGGTTTTTAGGATTTTATGAGGGGACGACTTGATGACAAATGACATAGGGACAAATGACTTAATGACTTAATAACGAATGACATGGTGACAAATGAATTAGAGACAAATGGTTTTTCGACTTCATTTTACATTATACATTTTAAATTCTCAACTCTTAACATTAAACTTTCAACTCTAACTTAGCCTATCTTCCTTTAAATTCGGGTTTACGTTTTTCTAAAAAGGCATTCACCCCTTCTTTAAAATCGTAGGTACTTCCTGCCTCAGTTTGCAAGATTTCCTCAACTTTTAATTGCTCTTCCAACGAATTGGTAAAGGATTGATTCACTGCTTTTTTAGTTAGACCGATACCCTTTGTCGGCATCGTGGCAAGCTGTGAAGCAAAATTTGAAACAAAGGTATCAAACTCTTCATCCTCCACTGATTTGTAAATCATATTTAATCGCTCGGCTTCATCTGATGATACTTTGTCACCATTCATCATTAACGCTAAAGCTTTTTGAGAACCAATTATTCTCGGTAGAAAAAAAGTTCCTCCAGAATCTGGAATTAAGCCAATTTTTGAAAATGCTTGGATAAAGGATGCTGATTTTTTTGCAATGGTAATATCACAAGCCAAGGCTATATTTGCCCCTGCTCCTGCTGCCACACCATTTACGGCAGCAATGACTGGCTTTTCCAAATTCCTAATTTTCATTATGATGGGGTTGTAATGAACCCGAACGATTTGCTGTAATGCTGGTCCATTTGGATCTGTTGCCTCCGCAAGATCTTGTCCGGCGCAAAACGCTTTACCTTCTCC
>CAZLVX010000158.1:2475-4230 GCA_964562965.1 uncultured Lishizhenia sp. | reverse complement strand
GCTGGACGTGCTGATGTACCAGAATTTTATGAATACCTAGATTCCAATGGAAAAGTTTGGGCAAGTGGTAAAAGTGGTAATGGTCAACTAGGATTGGGTGCAAGCACAATTAATATTTGGACACCTCAGCAAATTAGCAATTTAGACAGTATCATTGATATCTCAGCAGGTAGGCAACATTCTCTGTTTTTAAGGTACGACGGAACAGTATATGCCTGCGGTCGAAATGACTCACGCCAGTTAGGAGATGGGTCAAATGTCAATCGATTTACCCCCGTTTTAGTTCCAGGCCTTTCTGATATCGTTAAAGTTTCTGCTGGAAGTGACTTCTCTTTATTTGTTAAAAATGATGGATCGGTATATGGGGCAGGAAATAATGGAGGTGGAAAAATGGGACTTTCAATGGCACTTTCATATAGCGTAGTTTCACCACCTGTAAAAATTGATTCCTTGTCAAATATTATTTATGCATCTGCAGGAGAAACACATTCATTGTTTGTTGATATGTATGGCCGAGCTTATTTTTCAGGATGTAACACTGATGGTAAGGCAGGCATTGGTTCAAGTGAAAACTATTACTTTCTTCCAGAGCACATTTATACGGTAGATAGTATCATTCAGGTAGAATGTAAAAATGATGTTTCATTATTTTTACGCGCAGACAGTACAGTTTGGATTTGTGGTCGCTATACAAAAGCTTTGGTAACAGGCGGAAGCAATTTTAATAGCCTTAGCATTGCAACTCAGATTCCTTCCTTATCAGGAGTAACGGAAATTGGAGTTGGTGAATCCCACTATGTTTTTGAGATTGGTGATAGCGTCCTTTATTCAATGGGCGACAACCATGATGGTATGCTTGGAAATGGCAGCACATTAGGTTCATATTCTCCGGTTCTAGTAACTAATCTATGCGGTGCGCCATTGGTATTACCTCCAAACACGGCATCACTAAATGATCATTCAATTAATGAAATTGTAATCTATCCAAATCCGGCAAGTAATGAAATTCAGATTAAAGTTTCAAATGAAATAATAGGAGAATCATACAGCTTATTTGATCTATTTGGAAAGGTCGTTATGACTAAAGCAATTGATTCCACTGATTTTTATATTGATACCAAAAGATTGACTAATGGCATTTATTATTTTAACGTAGGGTCATTCAAACATAAGCTATTAATTCAACATTGATCATTAATTTTTTACTTAATTATTCTTTTGGAGGATAGCAACAAGTTAGGTGCAATAAATTTTTCTATTTTATGACAGTCAAATTATTTAGTATTGAAAGTATAGTTAATTTATTCATTTCAAAATGGATTTCATTAGTTTGCTTTACAATGCTTTTTAATAATATTATTGCCCAAACTCCGGGTGAATGGACATGGGTAAATGGTGATAGCTCGATGAATTACGTTGGAAACTTTGGGACAATAGGCGTGCCTAGTACAACAAATAAACCACCAGGTATTTATGAGGGTGCTGAATGGACTGATAATCTTGGCAATTTTTGGATTTATAGTGGAATTGGAATTAGTACGTATAATAACTTATGGAAGTATAGTGTCTCAACAAACATGTGGACATGGATTCATGGATCAGGAAATGTTCTTAATCAACAGCCTATATATGGACAGCAAGGTATATCTAATTCAGCAAATTCCCCAGGAATAAGAATGACTTCTCAAACTTGGACGGATAACAATGGAAGTTTATGGTTATTCGGTGGTGTTTGTTATTTGCCTCCTGGAGCTG
>CAZLVX010000158.1:0-2465 GCA_964562965.1 uncultured Lishizhenia sp. | reverse complement strand
CCACAAATATGTGGACATGGATGAAAGGAGACTCCATACCAAATGGAACAGCAAATTATGGCGTTAAAGGAGTAGAATCATCCTCAAACAAACCACCAGCTTCTCTAGAATCGAATCTTACTTGGACTGACAGTCAAAATAATTTATGGTTATTGGATTTAAAAGGTTGTTTGTGGAAATATAAAATATCTACAAACAATTGGATTTGGATGAAGGGAGATACAACTGGCACCCCTTATTTCGGAGTTAAAGGAGTACCTAATATAAATAATACACCTGGAAATACATTATATGCTTTTACAAGATGGATAGACTCAAATGACAATCTTTGGTTGATGTACTCCGGTGCAGATATTCATTACACAACACTTTTTAAATACGAAATTAATACAAACATGTGGACATGGATTTCGGGAGACACGACTATAAACAATTCGATACCAGATTATGGAAATGCTCTCTGTGATTATGACAAAACTTTGACTCCATACAGAAGAGGTGAAGCAAGAGCCTGTTGGACTGATAATTGCGATAATTTATGGCTAATGGGTGGTTATGGTTGTGCGCAGGTATGTGGTGATTTAAACGATCTTATTTATTTTGATACACAAGCTTTAAAATGGATTAGAGCTGGAAACGATACCACTTATAATAGCTCTTCGATTTATGGAACAATTGGAATTTCAAGTCCAACCAATAAGCCTGCTGCTAGATCAGGAGCATTACCTTTTAAAGATCTGAATGGTAATCTTTGGGTATATGGTGGACTTAAGTGGAATACCAATCAACATTTTGGAGATTTGTGGAGGTATACAATGGATGCGGGTTGTCCTCAATGCATTAATCCAAACGCAAGCATAACAGAGAATGAAACTTATAAAGATGAACTTACGATTTATCCCAATCCCTTTTATGATCAGACGACTATTCAATTAAATTATTTGCTCGACAAGGCAACATTGTTTGTTTTTGATACTTATGGACAAAAAATAAAAGAGATAAATAATATTTCTGGACACAATTTCACTTTTTCGAGAGAAAACCTTAACAAGGGTATATATTTCCTTCAACTTGTCGAGAAGAACGTAACTTATTCAACCAAAATTTTATTAACTGATGAATGATTTGAGACAGAACCTAACCCATTTTTATAATTTAATTTTTGACCTACCTTTGTACTCGTTGTCTCAATTCTTTTATGACTTACAGCAAAAATATTGAGTGAATTACAAAAAAGTACGAAAAATATGATTGTTTCATCTAACAAGGGTTACTCTATGTCTTTATTCGAATAATGGTTTCAAAATAAATGTTGAAAATTTGGATTTTGGTTCTATTTACATGTGTCTGTGGATATTCACAAGCACAGGTAAATTATTATAATATAACACAAGACTTTGATACAGTTCATAATGGATTTCATGGCATCGCACATTATAGTGGGGATACCGTGTTAATTAATGGATTTCTTAGAGATCAGTCGAATAAAAGATATAGGACTTTTTGTTATTTAAATGCAATAAACGGTGACTCAATAACTTCATTTAAATATGGTAGGGACACAATAGATATTTATGGTGGGAATACTATTGATATGTGTATTGTTGGGAGCGAAATATTCGCTTGTGGTGCATATTATAAAAATGGAAAAACGTATGCTAACATTCTTAAATTTTCAATAGTTGGAGAGTTACTGTTAGATAGTCTTTATTTCAAAGAATTTGAATGGACTGAATTTGATTGTATTATCCCGACCAATGATGGCAATTTTTTATTGGTTGGCAGCAAGGAAATCATCCCAGGTAATTTGGATGCTTGGTTGGTCAAAATGGATTTAAATGGAAATATACTATGGGAAAAAGATTTTGATAATTCTACATATGATTGCGCAATAAAAATAACTCCACATCTTAACAATTTTCTAGTCTCAGCAGGTAAAACTGATCCTATAACCAATAAAATTGATTTTTGGTTAATTTGTATTGATGTCGATGGAAATGTTGTTTGGGAGAAAACCTATGGTGGACCTTATTATGACGGTGGAAATGCAATTTCATTACAGAATAATGAAATTCATATAAGTGGATCAAGAGATTATGCTCCAAACAAAAAAGAATCTTATATCATGCGATTAAATAGTATCGGTGAGTTGATTTGGGAAAAATCATTATTTACTATGGTTACTCCTAATGCACCAAGTAGTTTAGGAATCAATCTAGAACTTTCTGATGGATCAATAATAATGGGTGGCACAACATATGAGAACGATTCACCATTCGATTTCCCTGTTGCACGAATTTTTAAAATGAACCAAAATGGAGATAGTCTTTGGACCAGAATTTTAAAATTAAGAAACAATGATAATTATCTAACTGACATCAAGGTATTAGACAATGGCGATTTAATCTTTGCGGGTTATGTCTTCCCAGATTCTCCCGATAATACACAAGACGGTTGGATTATGC
>CAZLVX010000157.1:0-4236 GCA_964562965.1 uncultured Lishizhenia sp. | reverse complement strand
AAGGAGACGGGATCGGTCCAGAGATTATGGACGCCACTCTAAAAATTTTATTTGCCGCAGGAGCAACTATCAAAACGGAAGAAATAGAAGTAGGAGAAAAAATTTACCTTTCTGGTAATTCATCAGGAATTTCAGAGGAAAGTTGGGATATTATTAGAAAAAACAAAATCTTTTTAAAGGCTCCAATTACAACACCTCAAGGCGGTGGTTACAAAAGTTTGAATGTTACCACACGCAAATTTCTTGGTTTATACTCCAATGTGCGGCCATGCAAGAGTTTACATCCATTTATTCAAACAAAACATCCTGTAATGGACGTAGTTATTATCAGAGAAAATGAAGAGGATTTGTATGCCGGAATTGAACATCAACAAACAGATGAAGTAATTCAATGTTTAAAACTAATCAGTCGTCCAGGATGCGAGAAAATTGTCCGCTATGCATTTGAATACGCCAAGCAACAAAAAAGGAAAAAAGTAACCTGCTTCACCAAGGATAATATAATGAAACAAACGGATGGATTATTCCACAAAGTATTTGATGAAATTGCAGCTGAATATCCTGAAATTGAGAATGAGCATTGGATCATAGACATTGGAGCTGCCAAACTTGCGGATACTCCAGAGGCATTTGAAGTCATTGTGATGCCGAATTTATATGGTGATGTTTTAAGCGACGTGGCTGCCCAAATAACTGGTTCTGTCGGCCTTGCCGGTTCTGCAAATATTGGAGAAGAATGTGCAATGTTCGAGGCTATACATGGTTCTGCTCCAAGAAGAGCCGGTCAAAACCTTGCGAATCCTTCTGGATTACTGCAAGGGGCTATCATGATGCTAAATCATTTAGGTCAAAGTGAGACAGCTGAAAAAATTCAAAATGCATGGCTTAAGACATTGGAAGATGGGGTTCATACTTATGACATTTACACCGAAGGGAAGAGTAAACAAAAAGTGGGCACAAATGAATTTGCAGACGCAGTAATTGCCAATTTAGGGAAGCTTCCTACAAATTTGGCACCGGTGAAATACAAAAGGGACTATCAATTGAATTTACCTAAATACACACGTAAAAAGCCGATGGAAAAGCAACTAGAAGGGGTTGATATTTTCGTACATTGGTCAGGCGTAGATGCAAATGAATTGGCACAATTGATTGCTCCCATGGAAACAGAAAATGCTTCACTAACAATGATTACGAATCGAGGGATAAAAGTGTGGCCAAATGGTTTTAAAGAAACTTTTTGTACAGATCATTGGCGTTGTCGTTTCAAGGGAAAAAGTTCTAAATCTCTTTCAAAAGAAGATATCATAGAATTATTACAAAACGCCATACACCATAATGTTGACGTAATTAAAACTGAAAACCTTTATTTATTTGATGGTGTTGCCGCTTATTCCTTAGGTCAAGGTCAATAGATAACAGATGAATACAGAAGTGCTTATAACCGACTTTACGAATCCAACGCTCCTTTTTTTCATTTTGGGGATAATTGCGCATGTTATCAAAAGTGATTTGGAAATTCCTGAGAATTCGTTCAAATTCATTTCGCTTTACTTGCTTTTCTCAATTGGATTTAAGGGAGGACAAGAGTTACAACATAGCGAAATAGACGGACAAATGATGGGTGCATTGTTCATGGGGATTTTGATATCGGCAATGATTCCCTTGTACACTTTTTTCATTTTAAAAAGAAAATTAGCCATTAGTGACGCAGGAGCAATTGCTGCTTCGTATGGCTCGGTGAGCGCCGTAACTTTTGTAGCTGCTGTTTCTTTTTTAGAAATACAAGGCTTAAATTATGACGGTTACATGGTTGCGGTGATGGCATTTATGGAGTTCCCAGCTATTATTGTTGGTGTTTTACTCATTCGGAAATTTGATCATCAAGAAGTGAATGGAAGCATTAAAAAGTTAGTTCACCATGCCTTTTCCAATGGTAGTGTTTTGCTTTTAATGGGTAGTTTATTCATTGGCATAATTGCCGATTCAAAACAAGCGGAAGATATAAAACCCTTCACCACTGACATTTTTAAAGGTTTTCTAGCCTTGTTTTTATTAGAAATGGGGATCACTACGGCAAGACGTTTTTCTGGTTTTATGAAAAACGGACCATTTTTATTGCTTTTTGCCTTGTTGGTTCCCATTTTCAATGGTTGTGTGGTGGCTTTACTTGCAAAATACTTACTTGACGATATTGGAAATCAATTCATACTCACAATTCTCGCAGCAAGTGCCTCTTATATTGCAGTTCCTGCCGCTATGAGGTTAGCCGCACCAAAAGCAGATCCAGGAATTTATATTCCCATGGCTTTAGGAGTAACTTTTCCATTAAACATAACACTTGGAATGCCGCTCTACTTTGCGATCTTATGTAATTAATGCGAACAAGAAGGCAAGAACTTGTGTTTAGAATGCATGAAAACATTCTTAATGATTGGAGCCAATTCAGATATCGCTCTGACCGCAAAAAAAAACATAGAAAATACCGGGAATCATGTCATTTGTATATCGCGACAAGCGTTTGATACTGTTTCTGATGTACTGATTGGAAATCCGGTGACTAATGAATTGCCAGAGATAGATGAAAACATTGATGGATTGGTCTATTTTCCGGGAAGCATTACGCTAAAACCTTTTAGATCTTTGAAGCAGGCTGATTTTCAAAATGAAATCGAAATTAATGTTCTTGGTGCAATCAATGCCATTCAGAAATATAGTCCAAAACTAACTGAAGGTGCAAGCATTGTTTTATTCAGCACAGTTGCCGTGCAAGTGGGAATGCCTTTTCACAGTGCCGTTTCTGTTGCTAAAGGGGCCATTGAAGGACTAACTCGAGCATTGGCTGCTGAGTTCGCTCCCAAAATAAGAGTAAACTGCATAGCTCCATCCTTAACCAAAACCAAATTGGCTGAAAAATTTCTTAGCACACCTGAAAAAGAGGAAGCAGCTGGACAACGACACCCACTCAAAAAAGTTGGTCAACCAGAAGATTTGGCGAATGCGGTTTCCTTTTTACTGAATGATACTTCTAAATGGATAACCGGGCAAATTTTACACGTTGATGGCGGCATGTCAACGCTTAAAGTATGAGTTTTAAAGGAAATAAAAGTTATCTGCCCACAAAATCATGTGCCGCATGTAAGAAGGAATTTACTTGGCGTAAAAAGTGGGAGAAAAATTGGGATGAAGTAAAATATTGCAGCGATCGTTGCCGAAAAAACAAACATGAATAGTACCTACACTTCCGTTAAATTAATTCTAGGTGACCAACTAAATATCCGTCACCCTTGGTTTGAAAAAGTTGATGCGGAGGTATTATATGTGATGATGGAAGTTCGAAGTGAAACGGATTATGTCAAACATCACATTCAAAAAGTTGTCGCCATATTTGATTCCATGCGCAAGTTTGCGGAAGACTTAAAATTCAAAGGGCATCACGTTCATTACATTACCATTAATGATTCCGAAAATAACCGAACAATTACAGAAAACCTAAAGTCGGTTTGTTCAAAATACGCGGCTAAAGAATTACATTATCAATTACCCGATGAATATCGAGTAGATCAAGAATTAATGCAACTTGAAAAAAACCTTAAAATTCCAGTTCATTCATCTGATACGTATCATTTTTTAACCTCTCGCGAGGAATTTGGTGAGTTTTTCAAAGGAAAAAAGACCTTTTTGATGGAAAATTTCTATCGTCACATGCGTGTGAAACACCAAATTCTTGTTGATGATTTTAACAAACCACTTGGAGGTAAATGGAATTTTGATCAAGAAAATCGTAAAAAGGTTCCAAAAAATCACGTTATCCAAGCTGTCGGCTTATTGACTAAAAATGTTTCCGATATAGTTGATGAAATAAAAAATTCAGGAATTAAGACTATTGGGGAAATCGCTCCTACTAAATTTGCATGGACGACAACCCGAAAAGAGGCCCTGGAATTAGTAGAAAGTTTTGTAGCAGAAGCACTTCCTTTATTCGGAACACTTCAAGATGCCATGACGGAGCATCATTGGTACTTATATCATTCTCGTCTTTCGTTTGCGATGAATGTGAAATTGATAAGTCCATTGGAGGTTATCAAACGTGTGGAGAGAACTTATTTTGATAATCCTGACTTGTACGAATTGAATCAAATTGAAGGTTTCATTCGTCAGATTTTGGGTTGGCGAGAATACATGCGCGGAATTTATTGGTCACAAATGCCGGCTTACTCAGAACTCAATTTCTTC